>JBEIPV010000055.1:0-19596 GCA_040376855.1 Bacteriovorax sp. | reverse complement strand
GCACGTTGAATTTTAATATCAGAATATTGACTTTGATTAGGGTCTACTGGACGTCCAATTTCTGGCATGTCTTAAGCTCCGTAGCGTTGTTGATTATTTCTAGCTTCTTGCCACAACTGTCTTCTTCTATCAGATCCGTGAGAAGAATCACCTGTTGTATCGAAGCTCATGAACTCGCGGCCTGCCTGCGAATTATTTTGTGAATTACTATTTTGTCTTGAATCGTTACCAGCGAAAGAAGCTGAGCCTCCGTCTGAAACAATTCTTAAATCAGACAACTGAATTCCTGCTTGAGATAAATTCTTCATAAGACCAATTTCGTTTTTCACGAAGAAATCATGGCCTTCAGCAGTTGTTGTTGTGATTTGCATATCCATTTGGTTACCTGGACCGATTGGTTTGTTAACCTGAATCTTAAATTGTCCTAGGGCCTCGTGTCTTACCGTTAAGTCCATAGAGTTGCTGTTAGCGACCTGGCTTTGCTCGATATAGTCACTGATCTTTTTGATGATCTCAGTTGTATTTGATGTGTTAATTTTTGAAAGGTCTAAAACTTTAGATGAATCCTGAGTTGTTACATTCTGATTCATTTCTTGTTTTTGCATAACTGGAATGAATTGTTCTTTCACGTGAGAAAGATCAGCTCCGATTTTCATATCAGGAGTTGTTAATTCACTCTCACCTGCTTTTATTTTTTTCTCACCAAAAGCTAGGTCTTTTGTATTTCTAATGACACCGTCATTTAAAAGATTTTGTTTTTGTCCGTAAGCTTTCATCGACTGATTCATGTGTTTTTGACCAAATGCTTTTAAGTCAAAGTTTTCATCAGCGTTCATGTTCAACTGAGCTTTAGGGTCTTTTGCTTCAGATTTTTGAGAAACGAAGTCTTCACTTGAAAGACCAAGCTTTGAAACCATTTCAGAATTTGTTTGAAGAAGTTTTGATTCTTTAGAATCAACCATTCCAACATCACTTGATTTAGATTCTTTAATTAAGAAATCTAATGGATTTCCCGTTTTTGCTTTTTTCTGAGCTGCCGGATCAATCTCACCTTCAACTTGAACTTCAGCATTGTCACCTTTCAGACTCTTTAATAGTTCATCAAGTCCTGATGATGTCGATGCGATTTTTTCTCCGACTTGAGAAGTCACTCTTGTATCATCAATTGGAGCACGGCTAATTAACTTATTAACATTGGCCAGAACGTCTGCAGATAAAACTTTCTCAGTAGAAAGCTCACCCACTTCTGTTTTTTGATTTTTTTCTTGTTCTTTATTTTTTAGCAGGACATCCAGTTTAACTTCAGCTGGAGTTGCTTGAGCGATTTCGCCTTTAGCATTTTCTGACTTGCCTTCAACTTTCCCCTCTAGCTGCCCTTCCACTTTCGCTTCAGAGTTTCCTAAAAGACCTGAGAAGATTTCTGCGAATGCACCTTTTGATTCTTTTGATTCAATCCCAGCAACCTGCCCACCTTTTCCATTAGCTCCCACAGTTGAATTAGATTCAACTTTCCCTGCAGCAGTAGCTACACTTGGAGTTAATAAATTAGTTGGCAATCCTTGCATACGTTTTAATCATCCTAATTAAAAAGTTCAACGCTTCTTGTTATGTTATACTATTTTTTCATCTGAAGAAACTGCTTCTGAAGTCGGGCAGAAACTTCCTTATCCATTAAGTTAAAAATCTTTGAGGCCTTCGCTGAATCCAGCTCACTTAATATCCTAACAGAAAGGTCGGGATCTTGAACTGTCAGAACGTCGGCCGCGTTTTGTGGCTTCATTCCTGAGATTACATCAACCATCTGAGACACACGTTTATCGGCCTTTTCGCTTTTTTCTTCCACACAACCTAAGAACTTCTTTTGAGAGTCCTGGAACTCTACCAACTTCTTCTTAAAGTCGGCCTTGCTCATATCCAGCTCTTCCTGCTCTTTTTTAATAGTCAGCTCTTTATTCTTAATTGCTTCTTCTTTTTCTAAAAGCTCTTTAGAAAAATCTACCAGATTAGCACTTCCCGCTTTTTTCATTAGCTTTGCAGCTTCTTCCATAACGGCTGTCTTAAACTCTTCTTCAGTGTACTCACGTTTTCCGTTTGTAGCTGGAGCAACGGCCTTTTTTGTATCTTTTACAGCGGCCATAACCAGGCTTGCAATCGTTAGAGAGATGACAATAGTTGTGACATATAATATTTTTTTCGATTTCATAATAACCCTTTTGAACCGTTCGATCTCATCATTAAAATTTCTTCGATCGCTTCTTGTTCTTTTTTATTTCTTTCTTTCGACCACTCATCTTTCTTTTTTTCTTTGAAGTTTTCCATAACTTTTACTTCACCGCGGGCAGTGGCAAGCTCCGCTACTTTTTTGTCGTATTTCTTTCTCAGTGACCAAAGTAAGTTTTCTTTATTCTTAATATCTTCTTTTTTCCCCTGAATAAAAAGCGGGAAAAACTGTAACATTTGACCGTTTGAAGGGTCTCTCATGAAAGCTTCCTGAGCGTCGTAAGTCTCAGCAATCGCCGCATTCGCATCAGCGATTTTAGCTTCAACCGCAGTGATCTCTTTTAGAATTTCTCCCAATTCGATCTTCAGTTGTTTTTCTTTAAACTCGCGAACCTTTAGTAGCCCATCAAGTTTGAATTTAAATTTTTGCATCTATTTTTACTTCTATTTATTAATTGTTTCAGCTTTTCTTGCAATCTCGACCATACGGTCAAAGAGCGCATCAATCGTTAAGAACTCACTCATCCCCTGAGTCTGGCGCAGAAGCCCCATCAGGTCTTCATAGATAAGCATTGCTTTATCTACTTTCGGGTTTGACCCTTTCGCGTAAGCACCAACGTTGATAAGATCTTCATTGGCCTTATAAGACGCCATTAAGTCACGTAAGTGACTGGCCACGATTCTATGCTCTTTTGTAGCGACTTTCGACATTACTCTGGATAGAGATGACAGAACATCGATGGCCGGGAACTGGTTTCGTGAAGCTAATTCTCTCGATAAAATAATGTGACCATCGGCGATCGCTCTTACCGCATCCGCGATAGGCTCATCCATGTCACCCCCTTCAACTAGCACTGTATAAACTCCAGTGATAGATCCGGCACCTGTCTTCGTCCCTGCTCGTTCCATCAACTTTGGAAGTTTTGCAAACACCGAAGGTGTATAACCTTTTTGTCCTGGCGGCTCACCAGCTGAAAGAGAGATCTCTCTGTTTGCCATAGCAAAACGAGTGATCGAGTCCATCATTAAAAGTACGTCTTGATTTTGATCGCGGAAATATTCAGCAACTGTTGTTGCTACGTAAGCAGCTTTCATTCTCGTTAAAGCTGATGAATCTGATGTCGCAACAATAACCACCGACTTCTTCATCCCTTCAGGGCCAAGATCGTGTTCAATGAATTCTAAAACCTCACGACCACGTTCTCCGATTAGAGCAATAACGTTGATGTCAGCACTAGAGTTCTGAGCAATCATACCCAGGGTAACTGACTTACCAACACCCGATCCGGCCATAATGGCAAAACGCTGTCCCTTACCAGCTGTCATAAAACAGTTGATCGCATGGATCCCTGTATCAAGGGGCTGACTGATAGGTGGTCTTTGAAGTGGATTCAAGGCCACACCATAAATACTTCTTGCTTCAACGCCAACCTGGTCAATTGGACCTTTGTTGTCGATGGGATTTCCCTGGAAATCAATAACACGCCCTAAAAATCCGCGTGAAATTTTAATGGTTGTTGTCAGGTCTTTTAAGTAAACGCGTGTCTCAGAGTTGATTCCTGAAAGCTCATCATATGGCATGGCCATACAACGATTTCCGTTAATCCCTACAACTTCTCCCAGCGATTTATCGCCAAACTCTGTAACAAATTCAACGTTTGATCCAATTGGAGCACGTGGAAGGTTGATTTCAAAAACCATCCCTTTATTGGCAAATACTTTTCCAATCTTTTGGAATGGAGATGAGTATTCATAATTTTTGTGGATTGAAGAAAGGTCAAGGTCCAGGTCTTTTTCCATGCTGATCCCCTCTTCTAAACTTTATTAAGTACGTCTTCGAATAGCTTGTCTAATGACTTAAACTGCTCTTCCATAGTCGCATTGATGATTCCATTTTCTGATTCGATAACGATCCCTCTGCTTTTTACAGTTGAATCAATTTCGACGCGAACATTTTTCATTTCTCCTAAGCGCGATTGAACGTGCTCAAGAACTTCCGGCATCTGAGAGAAGTCTTCAGTGTTAACCTGGATTAAAAGATTGTTTCTCACCTGCATTTCTAAAAGAAGTCTTTCCAATAATCTTTCAATATATTTCCCATCTTCTTGAAGTTCACGAAGAACAATCCATTTAGATAAGTTTCTTAAAAGTTGGTACATTTCTGTTTTTTGTTTTGCCAGGATATTTTCCTGAGTTTTCAAGACAGACGTCACCATATGAGAGAAGTTTTCTAACTTTTGGTCTACGACACTTCTCATTTCAACAAAAATTTCTTCACGACCTTGATTCACACCTTCATCAAAACCTGCTTTAAAAGCATCGTCTTGGATTTCAGCAACACGTCTAGCTACTTCTGCCTCAACGTGATCTTCGTATTCGCGGTCTTCTTGTTCTTTAAAGCCACGGTATTCTTCAACGATCGGATTAACTTTAAACGAAGACGACTTAGCAAACTCTCTCTCAGTTTTAATAATTTTTTGAAATTCACTTTTTTCAATTGTCTGAGCTGAAGTCAACAATGGCTTAAACTCGAACAATTTAACAGCCTCACTTCCTTCAACAACTTCATTGAAGTTGTGAAATGTGTATTCTGAAACTTGTCCTGTCGTCTTAACCATTTTTTTATTCTCTCTACTAAATTATTATACCAGTGAATCCCCATCAGATCCGCGAGCGATAAACGCCTTACCTTGGCTTTCAAGTTCTTTAACTTTAGAAACCATTTCAGCTTGTGCTTTTTCAACATCAGAAAGCTTAGTAGGTCCAAGGGCCTCAAGGTCTTCACGCAGAAGCGTAGAAGCTCTGTTTGACATGTTCTTGAAAAGCTTTTGCTTGATTTCATCAGGCGCAGTCTTCATTGCAATAACAAGTTTTCCGTTGTCCACTTCGCGAAGTAAATTCTGGATACCTTTGTCGTCCACGTATAGAAGGTCTTCGAAAGTAAACATAAGTTTTCTGATTTCTTCTGCAAGCTCAGGATCTTTTTCTTCAACACGAGACATAATGTTCTTCTCAGTGTTTTTATCCATAAGGTTGAGCATATCAGCGATCGGCTCAACACCACCAAGCTGGTTAGTATCGATAGATCCAAGAGTACTAAGTTCAGTTTTAAGAACGTCATCAAGCTGAGAGATAAGCTCAGGAGAAACGTAGTCAAGGTTGGCCACACGAAGAACAACTTCGGCCTGTAACCCTTCCGGAAGACGACGAAGTACGTCTACTTTTCTTTCCGGTGCAAGGTGAGCAACGATCAGAGCGATAGTCTGAGGGTGTTCATTGATTAGGAAGTTAGAAAGTGTACGCGTATCTACTAGCTCAAGAGATTCAAGTGTATTTGATTGACCAACTTCAACAATTTGTCCAAGAAGTTGCTTAGCTCTGTCTTCACCAAGAGTATTGATAATGAAATCGCGGCCGCGGTTTTCAGCAAATAGTAAATCGCTGTCTTCATTTAACTGAGAATAGAAATCTTCAAGAACACGCTTAACCATCCAAATTGGAGCACGTTTTACGTTCGACATAGCATTGATCATTCTTTTAACATCGTTATCTTTCATATTTTGAAAAATAAGCTGTGTAATGTTCATACCAAGTGAACTTAAAAGTAAACCCGCTCTGTCTTGACCATTGAGTAAACCATACTCTGTGTCGGGGTCTAATTGATCTTGTGCTGCCATAGTCTATTCCTTTATCTTTAGTCTAATTAAGCAATTTGTTTATCAGATTCAGAAGAGTGAATCATCTCGTGAATAATCTGTGCTGCTTTACCTGGATTGTTTTCAACCAGAGCAATGATTTTTTCACGAAGCATGTTCCCTTCAATCTTCTCAGGGTTCAGCTTCTCTTCAATCTGTGGAAGAGCATCCTCTAAACCTGGCAGACGTTGATTAGCTTGTACTTTTTCAAGTTCTTCAAGCGTTCTAGGTAAGAAGTCTTCCACTGTCTCGATCGTGTTGTCTGTGATCCATTGGATGAATGGACGAACAACCATGAAGAAGAAAAGTGAAATCGTTAATCCTACTGCAAGATACTTTACGATGTTTCTGATAAGTTCACGGTTAGCTTGTTCTTTTAAAAGAGCGTCCGCTACCGTCATATCTTCTCTAGCAAATTCCATGTTTTTAATAACAAGCTTATCACCACGTTTTTCAGAGGTTCCAAGAGTGCTTGCTACAATTTGTTGGAAGTTATCAAGATCAGCTTGCGACCACTTCTCATATTTCATGATAGGGTTTCCAGCTTTATCAAGTTGAGCTGCACCGTTTTCATCAAGAACCGCTACTCTCTTTCCATCGATCATGACCGCAGCTGAAATCGCTTTTACGTTAGCTGAAGGTTTTTTCGACTGAGTCACTTTTGTCGGAACATTGAAGTTTCTTGTCGTAAGTTCTTTTGTTACGTTGTTCTTTGTTTCAGCAACACCTGGTTGAGGTTCTTCACCTGGCATGTTCGCTCTCGCTCCAACCATTCCTTGCGGAGATGGACGAGACCCTGCTAAGTTTTGTGAGTTTTTAACTTCAGATAAAACTGCTGCGTTTTCGTTATCGTAAGAAGTCTCAGTTGAAACAGCTTCTGTGAAATCCAGGTCAACTGTAACTTTCGCTACAACTTTTCCGTCTCCAACAACTTTCCCTAAGATATCTTCAATTTGTCTTTCGTATTTTTGGTTAATTTGCCCTTCAAGCGCCATTCTGTTTGCAGTTGTCGCTGTCATCGGGTCACCGATGTTTTCAGATAATTTTTTACCGCGATCATCCAGGATAACAACGTTTTCAGCTCTCATTTCTTCAACTGATGAAGCAACAAGTGATGCTACCCCTTTAATTTCACCTGGAGTTAAAGACACACCATTATTAAGTTCTAAAACAACTGATGCAGTTGGAGCTTTTTTTTCTGAAACAAATGGAGAAGATTCAGGGATTGTAATGTGAACGCGAGCTCTCTTTACACCCTGGATGTACATGATCGACTTAACCAACTCTCCTTCAAGAGCTCTTTGCTTGTTTACTTTTTGAACGAATGAAGTTGTACCAAAAGATTGTTTATCAAATACTTCGTACCCTACTGTTCCTGAGAAGCTTGTTCCAAGTTTAGCAATCTCAAGACGCCATACTCCAACTAAATCTTCTGGAATAGATAAAGTCTTTCCGTCATTTGATGTTTGGTATGGGATTTTCTTTTCTTCAAGGATGATAGCAATTTTACGTGCATCTTCTTTGTTAAGATCAGTATAAAGAACGTCATATCTAGTTTTAGATGCCCAAACAACGATTCCTGTCATAGCGGCTGCAATTAAGCAGGCCACAATGATGAAACCCATTTTTTTAGTGGCGTCTAGGCCATTAAAAAATTCTTTGAAGTTTCTAAAAATTTTCTCAAAAATATCTTGCAAAGGAATCCTCCTGATACTCTAATTTCACATCCTATGAAATCAAGATCGTCACGTTTTTCAAAGATAAACGCTAACTTACATCTGCATTCTCATAATCTCTTTATAAGCTTCAATCACTTTCATACGAACCTGATTCATCGTCTTGAAAGCGATTTCCGCGTTCTCAACTGCTAACATTGTCTCAGAAATATTCTTTGTCTGACCTGAAGCTAGTTTTTGAATCGCTTTGTTCGCTTCAACTTGCATGTTGTTTACTTCAGCAAGTGAAGAAGCCATGATCTCAGAAAAGCTTTGAGGTGCTGCCGCTCCAGTTGCCTGGTTTGGATTAAGTTCATTGAACTTCGGCATGCTTGCCTGATCAATTGAAGCACTTTTTGTCCAATCCTGAGTGCTATAGTTACTCAGCATCTTATTCATGTTACCTAGGTTTTCAATTGCCATACATTATCCTCTATATTTTTAAAAATTAGTTTCTTCCGATCTCAAGGTCTTTAATCGCCATCGATTTTGCTGTCGACATAGCGTTGATGTTAGCTTCATATGCTCTCGAAGCTTCGATCATATTGGCCATCTCTTCCATCGTATTGATGTTTGGATAGGCCACATATCCTTCTGGGTTAGCATCAGGATGGTTTGGTTCATATTTTAATACAGGTGGCTTCTTGCTATTTTGAATTTCTGTAGCATGAACCGCCTGCGCGTTTTCTTGTAATTCACCTTCAAGGATTTCTGAGAAACTCTCACGAGCTGGCTCAGATCCAAATACCACTTCTTTAGGTTGGTATGGTCCACCTTCAGCCGTTCTTGTCGTTTGTGCGTTAGCGATGTTTGACGTAATCGCGGCCATTCTTTTTTTATTTGCAGTAAGCCCTGATGAGCTGATTTTTAAACTAGTTAATAAATCCATTTATCCCCCTACTGTCCCGATCCAATTGCGTATTTTAATAATCCTAACTTCTTGTTGATCAGCTGAACCGTGGCATCATACATAACTTTGTTTTCTGCCATTTCCGCCATTTCCTGGTCGCGATCAACATTGTTTCCATCCGGGCTTACGATTCCATTTGAGTCTTCATAAACTTCCGGCTGCAGATTATTGAAGCTTCCGCCTCCGACATTAAAATGTCTGGAGTCGGAAGATTTCATTGCTAATTGATCGTCAACATCTAGTGCTCTTGCAAGCGCTTCTTCAAAATCAAGTTTCTTTGCTTTGTAACCAGGAGTTTCTGCGTTAGCGATATTCGATGCATGAAGTTCCTGACGTAGTTGTCTGAACTTCAGTGAAGCTGTTAAGGCCTGCAATGTTTTATCTTCTAACTTCATACCGTCTCCAGTCCCAATAAATTAACGTAAGTTAACAAAGTAAGATGAGTTATCAGTTCTGTACTCATTGATTTTGTTTCTAAGAGTTCTGATAGAAACTCCAAGAATTTTTGCCGCTTGAGTTCTGTTTTCTGAAGTGTGGATTAGTGCCTTCTTGATAAGAAGCTTTTCAGCATCTTTAAGAGACATTAGTCTTACACCGTCTGAATCATCTTCGCTCATAAAGTTAACTGATTTTTTATCAGACACTTCGTAAGCAGACTCATCAAGAAGAGAAGAGTTGTTTGAGATTGAACTTGAGATAACTTGCTTTAGTTCGTGAATATTGTTTGCCCAGTAGTGTGAATTAATTCTATCCATAGCTACTGAATCAATTTCAACTTCAGATTCTGTTCCAGAGATCTCGCTCATGAAGTGACGAGCTAATCTTTGAAGATCTTCTTGTCTTTCACGTAGAGCTGGGATTGTTACAGCGTTGTTAGAGAAGATTGTGTATAGACCACGGTAGAATCTACCAGCACCAACAAGTTTAGAAAGGTTCTTAGTTGTTGTAGCGATTAAACGAACGTCGATATCGTAGTCTTCAAGCTCGTTAATAATTTTGTGAAGTCTTTTTTGGAATTCTTCATCAAGACAGTCGATGTTACCGAACACAACAGTTCCTCTGTTAGCGGCTTCAAGGATCCCTTTAGTGAATCTTCCAGTTGCCTGATCTCTGTGACCAAGAATTCTGTTTTCTACTTCTTGCGCTGGAAGTGAACAGTCAACCAGTTCGAATGGTTGTGATGCTCTTCCTGAGTTTTCGTGGATGTATCTACCAAGAGTTCTTTTACCAACTCCATTTTCGCCAACAATCAATACGGCAGCTTTGCTAACAGATAAGTTTCTCGCCTGTTGAACAGCCTTCTCTACTCTAGTATCTGTTCCAAAAAGTTCTACCCTAATCGTTTCCATCTGACCTCCTGTCATACGAATCTCGCTCCCATCCTGAAAGCTATTTATAAAGTTCTATCCTTTAAATTCAATAAACCAAGTTCACTTTTAGCTAGCTCTTTTAAGTAATCCGACGTTGATTTGTCGTTAACTAAATTTGTAAAAACTTCGCGACCTTCTTTTACTTTTTGGTTAGCAACCATTGCCTGACCCAAAATGTAGTTTACCCTTCCTGTGTAAACAGATTTTGGATAAGCTTTCTTGAAATCGTTAATCTTTTTTTCAAATAGCATAAAGTTGTTTGTCGTTCCCTTTCCTGCAGTTATTTCGATACCAAGGTAGGCAATTCTTTCCCTGACATTCTGTATATAAGCATTGTCCGTGCCAAAAGAAGTGGTGTCATTTAAGATGGCGTCACTTACTTTCAAGAATTTATCAGTCTGCCCTAGTTCGTAGATGGAGTCAGTATAGGCCCGGATCATATCTGCTACATCCGATGGGTCATATATGATTCTCTGATTTTGTCCTGCAAAGAAGTTCTCTAAATGAGAGACGGCCCCAGTGTAATCTTTTTGATTAAACGAAACCAAACCCTTGTAGTAGTTTGCTTTGTTATAGCTTGGCAATCTCTTCTCAAAAACAGCAATATTTTTTGAAGCTAAATCCCAATTCTTTAGTTTAATGTCTTTTACGATCACTAACTCAGCTAACAAATCACTCGCCTTCAACTCCTGGTTCCTGTCGATCCAGATTGGGAATGTTCTATTAGGAGTGTCCTTTAACTTCTCAAACGCTGCATACACATCGTCGAAGCCTTTGTATAAACCAAGCTTTACATATGAGCTTCCCACTACAAAATTCATGTATGGGTCCATGGCCACTTTATCAACATACTTATCTTTGTACGTCTGCCATGCTTTGATCACTTGTGAGTATTCAGATTTTTTATAGAAGTCAGAGATGATCCCGTAAACGATTTCCGCTCCGTCACCTTCAAAGATCCTTGCATCAATTTTCGCCATTCCAATAGTTGGAATCAGGCTTAAATAAGCTAGTGCTTCTTTGTATTTTCCATCCACAATTAAAGTTCTAAGGCGAACTTGTTGAAGAAGTTTTGCTAAGTTTTTATCAGGAGTGACAGCTGACTTATCCTGCTCAAGGAAAATTCTCATTTCCATATCGCGATCATCTAACACTCTTTTTCTTACTGATCTAAAAGCGACATATCTCACTCTAGCTTCGTAACTCACTTGTCCGTCTACTGATGAATCAATTGCCTTTTTATAAAGGTCTAATGTTTCATTGTAGTTTTTATCCATAAGATCAGAACAAAGGGCCGCTCTTAAGTGAGCATTTGAGGCCACAAATTCATATGAGTAGTTTTTTGTAAATTCAGTATAAAGGTTCATTGCATCCTGGAAACGTCCAAGTCTGAAATAGGCCTCTGCTGTGTTGTACATGATAACCGGGTCAATTGGCTTAGCTAATCCTGCTTTATTAGTTTCATAGAAGTTTACTAATGAAGCTAAGTCTCCGCCTCTTAAGTAAGCGTAAGACTGATAAGCTAATAAAAGCTGAGCTGGAAGGATCTTCTTCATCGTCTTTTCTTGCGAAAGTTCTTTGATTTTGTCGATCTGTCCAAGTTTTGCCAGAGAATTTAACATCGCTTCAGCAGGGATAATGGACTCTTCGAAGTCAAAGTTATCTCTTGTTCCTGCGTAGTAAGTCTTAGCTAATTGAAGAATTTTAAGCGATTCATTTCTTTCGATGTAATAGCTTAAAAGATATTTATAAATAGCTTTTTTAAGTTCATAGTTTTCAGTTTTTTCAGAAAGGTTTGTCAGCATTGTCAGAGCATTTTTAAACAGCTCTGGATTTGGCGTATCAACATTCTCTCTTAAAATAGCGTTTGCTTTAATAAACTCAGTTAATTCCCACTCCGTTTTAGCACCGTATTTTGTCTCGAAAAGCTTCATTGATTTGTACATCAATCCCCACTTCTTCTTACGGTACAGATTGATCGTAAGCTGAAGGTGAGACTCTTGTTCGCTCTTTTTGAAGTTGCGGTTAGCAATAGGATAAAAGATCTCTGGGATCTTTGTTTTTAAGTTCACTAATTGTTTGTAAGCTGGAGCAATAGGATCGTAGTCCCAGATAAAAGTCGCTCCGTACCTGAAATCTCTATAAGGTTTTTTTGAATCTGCTTCCTCAGCATCAAGTTCGGCCATTGATTTTTTGCTGATTCTATTTGGGTCAACAATGAAAGATGATAAAACTTTGTCAGATTCAATTCTTTTTTCTAAAGCAACATCAGCTTTTGGCATTGGTTGCTCTTTTAGTACAGCTTTTGTCACCACTGATTTTGCTGCGATAACTTTTGCTTCAGTTTGTTTTGGTGCAAGTACAATACTTGAAGCTGCTGGTTTTGCAGCAGGGACCACTTTTTCAACTTCAGCAGCATTTGTAGCATTTTCAGCAGGCTTTAAAACTGCAGCTTTATTCACGCTTACGGAATCCCCACCATCAGTCCAGAAATCCACTACGTATTTTTTGTCTCTTTCACGATAAAAACTGAACATTTCAACATTAACGTCTTTTAGTTCAATTTCAATGGCCATCGCGTTCATGCTACCCGCGCCATTAGTAGAGTCTTTGAAATCGATCTTATTAAGATACTGGGGGTCTAACTTAGCGTCTGCCAACTCGTTCTTAAGATTGTTAAATAACTCTGTATTTAAGGTCTTAATAACGACCTTATTCCCCACTTTTGAGAATTGTAGTTGATCTCTTCCTGTGAATAAGTTCCAACGCAGGTAAGTTGTTGCTTTTTCCTGATCTAATAATGCTTGAGCAATGGCAGAATTTGCCAGAACGAACGAACAGACGAACGCAATCGTCAAAAATTTGAAGAATTTTTTTAATGGGCAGATTTTCACGAAACATCCTGTTCGCATCAAATTGTCCTAGCGGTTTAACTTGTCCTCTACATCCTGTAGTGACTTCTATTTTTAAATCTTACCTGTTTTTGAGTTTTTTTAAAGGAAAATTTTTCTCACATGCAAAATATGCCGGTCAATCAATTGACGGCCGGAAGAAATAATCTATTTACAATCATTTAGAAGAATCTTCTAATAGGGATGTAATCTTTTTTTAGTTCCATACCAATTTAGACGACTTTTATGAAAAAAATTTTATTGTTTACCTTTATAACCGTTTTAACTGCTTGCTCATCAAGTGAGAATAATGGTGCCTATACAAAGAGTCAGACGGTTGAAAATAATTTAAGCCGCACGATTAAGTCACCGTGGAAAAAAATCGACAATGAAGGATCTGATCTGGCCTTTAATAACAGCAAATCAAACAGCATCTTTATTTTTAATAGCGCCTGCAGAAAATTTGATCCAAGCAATCTTCCAACTCTAACAAATTCAATTCTAACGGGTATTGATAATTTAGAGATATTTGAGAAGACAACAACAACTCATCAAGATCGTGAAGCGGTCTTAGTTGTCGCTAAAGGAAATGTAGATGGGATTACCAGATACTTCAGAGTTCTTACGACTCAAAAGAATAATTGCATCTATGACTACGCACTTATTTCAACGTCAGAAGCTCACCTTAATAAAGACACAAAAGATTTTAATAACTTTATTCAACTATTGAAGCTGAATTAAATGAAAGCATTCATTCAACAAACTATTGATGACAGAATTGCCAAGGCGAAAGAATTTCTTGTCTTCATCGGTGAAATCTTCGAATTGTTTTTCCAAACAATGAAGTGCACATTCACTGGCAAGTTTTATGTTTCAAGATTAATGGAGCAGATCACCCAACTTGGATATGGATCTACTTCTCTTACTATCGTTATTGGTTTAACGATGGGTTTAGTTATGACCTTAAATTTCGGTTACGGTCTGGCCAAATTTGGTGGGACACTTTATGTTCCTGCCGTCGTCTCTTTGTCACTGGCCCGTGAGATGGCCCCACTTTTCACTTCCCTTCTGGTTGCAGGTCGCGTGGGTTCAGGAATCGCAGCTGAAATCGGTGCCATGAACGTTACCCAACAGGTCGACGCTATCAGAGCACTGGGAACTTCTCCTATAAGAGTTTTAGTCGTTCCTCGCTTTTGGGCGTTAGTTATCACATTACCGCTTTTGTCATCGCTAGCATTTGCTGTTGGGATTATCGGTGGACTCATTGTATGTAGAACTGAGTTTGATATTGTCCCAGGATTTTATCTTTCAAAAGTTTTCTCGACTGTAAAAATCCACGACTACTTATCAGGAATCGTGAAGTCTGCTATTTTCGCCGGTATTATTACAATCACAGCTTGTTATAAAGGTCTTAATACAAAAGATGGTACTAAAGGAGTAGGAGTTTCAACGACGTGGGTTGTTGTGGCCGCCTCTATTTTAATCCTCATCACTGACTTTTTTATTAGTAAAATTTTCCTGGTTATCTGGAATTAAAAATGAACGAACCTATTTTAGAATTAAAAAATATTCATAAAAGTTTCGGGAGTAATAAAATCCACCGAGGCATCAATCTTTCACTTAAAAGAGGTGAAAGCCTGGGTCTATTGGGTGGTTCCGGAACAGGTAAGTCTGTTCTTCTTCGCTCAATTATTGGTTTAGAAAGAATCGACCAGGGAGAAATCCTCTTCCATGGTGAACGTTATGATCACCTCCCTGAAGACCAACTGACTCCCTATAGAATCAAATTGTCCTACTCATTTCAAAGTGGTGCTCTATTTGATTCAATTAATGTTTTTGAAAACATCGCCTACCCTTTATTTGAACACACTCGTTTTAGCTATCAACAAATCAAAGATAAAGTCGCTGAAATGCTTAAGCTGATCGATCTTCCAGGAAAAGAAAATGTTATGCCGTCTGATTTATCAGGTGGTATGCAAAAGCGTGTGGGAATGGCCCGCGCGATGATCTTGAATCCTGAAGTCATTTTATATGATGAACCTACGGCTGGTCTTGACCCTGCCAATACATTAAATGTCGTCGCTCTGATGCAAAGACTTAAAGACAAAGGTCTTGCCTCAATTTTTGTCACTCACGATATTCCCTCTGCTCTAAGTTTGTGTGACCGCATTGTGGTTTTACATGAAGGAAAAATAGTTTTCGATGATACCCCTATTAACTTTCAAAACTCTGATGATCCAATCGTCAGAAAGTTTAACGCTGCTTCTAAGGATTAAATATGTTCAAGCCTACGGATAGAAAAAATTATTTAATTTCGGGACTTTTCATCACAGTATTAATGATTGTCGTTATGGTAACAATTTTTATGCTGAATAAAGAAAACCCTCTTTTTAGCAGTAAAGTTTTAATCAAGACTGAAGTAAAAAGCGCTCAGAGCTTAAAAGATGGTGCCGCTGTTCAACTACGTGGGATTAAAGTTGGAAGTGTTCAATCCATTGAATTCAAAAATCTTGAAACTTTAGAGATCACTTTAGGTGTAACTGAAAAATACCGCGAATGGATTAAAAAAGACTCAGTCATCACTTTTAAAACCCAAGGTGTTTTAGGTGATAAGTTTATGGAAATCAGCGGCGGGACTTCGGACTCTCCAATCGTAGAAGATGGAGATCTGCTGGTAACAAATGAAGGCTCTCAAATTGATCATATCATCACAAAAGGTGAAGACTTGGTGGTGGCCGCGGGAAGCATTCTGACTAAAGTCGATAAACTCCTAGCAAACGTTGAAGAAAAACGCTTTGAACGCATTCTATCTAATATGGAAAGCCTTACGGCCAACACTAATAAAGTCATGACAACGTTGAATGATAAAAACCTAGGTCTGGCCATCGGCAACATGAAAAATGCCAGTGACTCAATGTCTCGCATGACAAAAAGAATCGAAGAAGGCCCAGGAACACTTCACGCCCTTATTTATGACCAAGGTCTGCATGAAGACCTTCGCTCACTTGTGGGTGGGGCTAATCGCAGCAAAGTCTTAAAATTCTTCATTCGTGAATCAATTAAGAAAAACGAAAGCAATTAAGCTAACTCAATCTTGATAAAAATCTAATGAGGAAAAACCCTCATTATAAGGTATACCCCCTCCAACGTTAATCTATTGGAGGCCCTATGAAATTGAAATCAGCAATCGCACTTATGTTCGCAATGCCTGTTATCGCTTTTGGTGGAACTTGTTACCAAGCGACTTCTGCTGTTCCAGCGTCTGTTCCTGGTGTTTTTTGTGTAGATAGTATCGAACAAACATACACGCCATATATTCTTAGCGCGAAAGGGCCAAACAATAGCTTTCCAACTGAATTAAAAATTATCCATACATCACGTCACAATGAAGAGAGATTGAATTTTACAGCAGTAGCAGTTGTTGCAGAAGAATGGAACAGCGGTTGCGGAGATGGTTTTTCAGCAGTTCTAAATGTTAAAGGTGAAATCGCTTACGGTGACATTGCGACTAACGACCTTAATCTTTTTGTTGAAATCAAAACAACAAACGATACTTGTCATTCAAAACCAGATGTAGAAACAATTTCATATAAGAAGCTATAAAGAAGTAAAAGCAGTATTCTCTATAAGAGGATACTGCTTTCTATAAAGAATCTTTCCATTTTTGAAACTCTAAAATTAACTCGGCCGAAACTCTCTTCCCTTTCCCGATCGGTGGCATAGGCTTGTTGTCTTCTTCAAATGCATCCGTCATTCTGTAGAGAATTTCATCATAATTATCAATCAGCATTTCTTTAGAAGCAAGATTGCTACGTCTCGTCTGATTAGGCCCATGGCACTTTAAACAACTTACTTCAAAAAGATTTTTTTGAAGACTAGCAAACTGCACATCCGATTTCCATGTTTTAAACTCTTGAACAACCACAGGATCAACTCGATCGCCTCTTGGAGGCATCTTATCCGCTCCGATATCAGTGATGCGATAAAGGATGTCATCAGCGTATTTTAAAACAACATCTCTTGAAGTCAGGTTACTGTGTTTGGTTTGAGTAGCATTGTGGCATTTAAGACAGCTGGCACCGATAAGATTTTTCTGAATGGCCATGAACTGAGCATCTGTTTGATTAGGATCAACTTTAATTTCTTCAGTCGTAGGCGACTTAGGCGCAGAAAAGATCAAGTCACTTTTCTTCAGGTCTACACCACAGCCTGATAAGCTCAACAATAAACTAAAAAATAATAATCTGGTCATCTGATTTTTCATAGATGACAGGTATACTCTCAAGCCTATTTGGGCTCAAGAGACATGAAGAATTTACAGACCGATTTTTTAGTTTAGCTGCTGAAGGAATCCCTTCTTCTTCATCTTTTCAATTAATGTTGTTCTATTCATTGAAAGAAGTTTAGAGGCCTGATTCTTATTCCCACCAGTCACTTCCAGTGCCTGATTGATAAGAGAGTCCTCAATATCAGATAAAAGCTGCTTTAAATCCACTCCGTCATCCGGAAGGGAGATAATATTTTTATATGAATCAAGGTTATGAGGAGCAGTTTTAACAAACTTAGCTGGAAGGTCTGAAACCTTAATCTGGTTTCCACCTTTTAAGATAACCAATCTTTCAATTAAGTTTTCAAGCTCTCTAACGTTTCCTGGCCACTCATAAGTGATAAGTAGTTCAAGAGTCTCATCATCAAATTCAATATTGTTTCTACCATCGGCCGAAACAAATTTTGAAAGGAAGTATGAGATCATCAGAGGGATATCTTCACGACGCTCACAAAGCGCCGGGATCTTGATAGGAATAACATTTAAGCGGTAGTATAAGTCTTCTCTAAAGTTTCCTTCAGACACAGACTCTTCTAAATTTCTGTGAGTGGCAGTAATGATACGAACATCAATATCCGTGACTTCATTACTTCCTACTCTTTCAATCACGCGGCTTTGAAGCACACGTAAAAGTTTAACCTGAAGTAAAAGGGGCATATCACCAATTTCATCAAGGAAGATCGTTCCTCTATGGGCCATTTCAAAGCGCCCTTTACGACTAGAGATTGCTCCCGTGAAGGCACCTTTTTCATGTCCAAATAATTCACTTTCTAATAGTTCACTCGGTATCGCTCCACAGTTTACTGAAACCATGTTGTGAGCTTTTCTTGGTGAAAGATTATGAAGAGCATTCGCCACTAATTCTTTCCCTGTCCCTGACGGTCCTGAGATGAAAACAGTTGAATCCGATGCTGCTACTTTTTTAATTCTTTCAAAAACCTGCTTCATTTGTTTTGAGCGCCCTACCATTCCACAGAAAATATCATCTGCAGTTGGGGCTTCAATTTTAAATTTACTCTGGAACAAGTGAGGAGCATTTGAGTTTTGATTTTGAGTCGGAGTCACCTTTGAAATCAGCGATTCAGTATTAGTGAAAGCTGTTGCCGGTACATTTAATTTTTTTGTGAAGGCCTTCATCACCAGGTCACTTAAAACTTCCAGCTCAAAAGGTTTTGTAAGGTAGTGGAAAACACCTTTTTTAGTCGCATTGATGGCCGTTTCAATAGAAGCGAAACCTGTCATAACGATTGATACAAAATGGTGTCCACGCTCTTTTAAAAGGTCGATAAGAAGTAATCCATCCGATCCACCAGCTTCGAAGCTAATGTCTGTGATAAGACAAAATGGTGTCTGGTTAACAACCGTTTCTGATTTAATTTTTTTATCGAGTTCCAGAAGGCATTCTGTTGGGGAAAGAAAAAAATGCACGTTGAGATTGAGTTTCTTTTCAAGGTACTTCTTAATAGTTGCACCTAAAACACGATCATCTTCGACCAGATAAATATCCGGGAGTTTCACTGTGCTAGTCACTCCACTCTTCGATGAGTCCTGCTCATATGAAGTATGGAGAAATTGAAAATCATTCACTCTTCGCGTCCTTGAAAAAGAAATTGATGAAACTCTTAAACCGATCAAAAAGGTCAATCCATTTGACCTACTCAAAAATGCTAACAATTAAGTGATGGCGGTGTCAATTTTTCAACACGAGGGTCCCGTAGGGGCAAAAATTTCCGATTGTTTTAGTTCAGTATGCTAACTAGCTAAAAGCTTGGGTTAAATGTCGGGTAATTCCGTCTGGTCCGCCCATTAAGAAATAAACGATTGTAGCTGTAAGACAAAATAAGGTTATTGCGGTCCAGACATAAGCGATGTCTCGATAGTCTTTGAGCCAAAAAAGATAAGCGAAATGAATACTGGTTAATCCCATCGGCACGGCCCAAAATGGAATATATTTAGCGAGGAAAAGAACAATATCAAAAAAATTCAAATAGCGTCCTTATCTCGTCGTTGCAGTTGCTGGTTTATCAGTCGCCATTGGTGGAACCGTATCAGTTAATGGATTTGGTTTTGCTTTTCTTTTACCATCGAAGTTTTTATCAACGACAACTCCAGGAGTCCTGGTTGTCACTGCAGTAAGGGTGTTATTGCAAGCGACAGCTTCTAAGCTTTTTAACTCTTCCATCTCTTCTTCCATTGCAGAGAACATGCATTTTCTCACTTCCTTGCATTGCTCTTTTTGAACTTCTTCAATGGTTTTTTCTTTTACAACTTCCTTACCTGCTTCGATCACTTTGTATGTCGTAGCAATATCCAGATTACACGATCCATCCAATACGGCCGGAGAACGCGAGTTTTCTGCAATAGCGTTAAAAGAGAGTATGAATGTGAAAATTAAGAAACTTTTCATCATTTTAAAATGGTGCCATTAGATGCACTTAGGATCAAGTAGGAAAGCACAGTCCTCTCCT
>JBEIPV010000090.1:0-12303 GCA_040376855.1 Bacteriovorax sp. | reverse complement strand
CCTTCTCCAGCGTAGGCCTTAATCGCCTTACCTTCGGGGTTAATGAGAACCAATGTCGGCCAGGCCTCAACGCCAAAGGCATTCCAGATTTTAAACTCTGAATCATTTACAACGGGGTGGTTAATGCCGTAGCGGGCAATGGCCTTTTTAATCTCAAAACTCCCCTTCTCGTTATCAAACTTCGCAGAGTGCACCCCTAATACGACTAACTCCGAGGCATATTTGTTTTCTAAATATTTTAAATCTGGAAGGACTTGCTGACAGTTAATGCAACCGTACGTCCAAAAATCGACTAAAACGATTTTTCCCTGGAGGTCCTTAGGCTTAATAGGCGTTTTTGTATTGAGTATCGGTGCTGTTTCTAACAGAACCTGAAGTGCCGACACCTCTTTTTTCTGGGCAAATGAACTAAAACTTATAGTGAAAATTAGTAGTGCTGTAAGTAAACGCATGCTGTATCTCCAATGAATCTTGACAGAAATTGACTTCGATATTCGCTTCCTGATAAGATATAATGCTGTCCTATAAAGTTAAAAAAACACGAGGTACCCACGATGGGAATTTTTATTAATCGTACTCTTAATCTAAAAAAAATCAAAGCAATCGGCTTCGACATGGATTATACGATCGTCCGTTACAACTCAGAAGCATTTGAGCAATACACACATCAAGAAACACTTAAGAAATTAGTGAACGATAAAGGCTATCCTTCAGAAATTTTGAAATTAGAATTTGACTTCAAACGAGTTATTCAAGGTCTGGTTATTGATAAATCAAAAGGAAACCTTTTAAAGGTTTCTCGCTTTGGTAAAGTTAAGTCTTCTTACCATGGAACGACTCCACTTGATTTCAAAGAACAACAACGCATCTACGGCAATGGTGTTATCGATCTTGGTGATCCACACATTCAAAGTTTAGATACAAACTTCGCGGTCTCTAACGGAGTTCTTTATTCTCAACTGGTAGACCTAAAAGAAAAAGGCGCTGCTCTCCCAGACTTCGACACTCTTGCAGTAGAAATCAAGGAAGCGCTGGATGCTGCTCACTCAGATGGAACATTAAAAAACCATGTACGTGCCAACATTGAAAAATTCATTGTTCAGGACCCGGAAGTTGTTACGTTATTAGAACGCTACAAACGTTATGGTAAAAAATTACTAGTTATCACTAACTCTGATTTTAACTACACAAAGCTTCTGCTTGATTACACGATCAATCCTTTCTTAAAAGAAAATAAAGACTGGTCTGAACTATTTGAGATCACAGTCACTCTATCAAGCAAGCCAAGATTCTTTACAACAAAAACTCCTTTTCTTGCAGTTGATCCACAAACAGGATTTATGACAAACCATGAAGGAAAAATCACGAAAGGGATCTACCAAGGTGGATACGCTGGTAAACTTCAAAAAGACTTAGGTCTTGAAGGTGACGAGATCCTTTATCTTGGGGATCACATTTACGGTGACGTTGTAAGTATCAAAAAAACTTTTAACTGGAGAACTGCACTTGTGCTTGAGCCGTTAAAAGAAGAAATTGATGCGATCAAGGCAAGTGCACCAATCCAGGCCGAAATTGATAAGCAAATGGATATTAAAGAAGCTCTGGAAACGAAGTTAAACCACCTTGATCTAAGAAAACACGAATTCAATGAAGACGTTCCAAAAGACGAGCTGAACGCTCTCTTTGCTGAAGTGGATAAAGTGAACACTGTTATTTCTGAGCTATTAGAGCAGCACCGCAAGTTTTTTAACCCTTACTGGGGTGAAATGATGCGCGCAGGCCTTGAAGAGTCTCGTTTTGCTGATCAGGTTGAAAAGTACGCTTGTATCTACATGACGAAGGTTTCTGACCTTATTGAGTACTCTCCGCGCACGTACTTCAGACCTAACCGCAGAGTTCTTCCTCACGAATTATAAAAATTAATTTTACGACCTGCTCTCTAACAGAGAGTGGGTCAATTTTGAAATGATCGCTTTTTCAAAGTGATTCGAAAACAACTCACGATCTTCTAATGATAACTTTTTTTGAAAAATTGATTCAATACTGGAATATGTATTGCCAGCAATACCGCATGGGTAAAGCCCTGCAAGAGCTTTAAACATCTCTTGATCATTAAAAAAACTTAAGGCCATGCCATGATAAGTATTAAACTTAGAAACAGCGAAACCAATTGAAGCAACTTTAGCTCTATAAGAACTATCGTCAAACCATAGACCTAATAAATCATTTCTGATTTTAAATTGAGTAAGATGAAACATCTCTTCTAAAAGTGATTTGGTTATATCCATAATCATAAACATAAAATCATGAACACCTATCTTATGATAAGTTAAATTAATTATTGGATAAAAAACGAACTGTCCGGGATAATGAAAAGTTAATCCACCACCTCTTTTAATTTGATGAAGTGGATATACAAGATCTATAGTGCTGTCGAAATCGACTAATTGAATTCCAGCATCTTCCTTTATTTTCTGCAATCCTCTCCCCATAGTGAAACAACTATTGTGACTGCATAAAATTAAGATCGAAACATGCGGGTTTTCATTCACATAAGCAACGCATTCTTGTTGTAAGCGTTCTGCCTCTAAATAGTCAAAGTCCCATTTTTTCAAAATGTAAAAATTTTCAATCGGATTTGCTAATTCTTTTAAATCCAACACTAGATTTTAATCCCTTGGGCCCTTAAATGATTTAAATAGTCAAAGGCCTTATAACTTGATCTAACAAGTGGTCCTGAAGCTACAAATTTAAATCCCATAGCATAGGCTATTTTTTTTAATTCATTAAATTCATCAGGATGGTAATAGCGTTCAATTTTCAAATGACGAGTTGTCGGTTGAAGGTATTGCCCAAAAGTCACAATATCACAGTCAACTTCTCTCAAGTCATGTAGCGCTTCTTTAATTTCCTCGATAGTTTCTCCTAAACCAACCATCAATGAAGTTTTAGTCGTGATATGAGGATAATGTTTTTTATAAAAATCTAAGCACTCAAGTGTCTTTTCATATCCGGCCCTACGGTCTCGGACGGGATGTGTAAGCCTTTTAACAGTCTCTAAATTTTGTGCTATTACAAAAGGATTACTTTTGGCCAATACGTGCATGTGCTCCTGCACGTTATTAAAGTCAGGAATTAAAACTTCAACGATCACTTCTGGGTGAACTTCATGAATTTTTGAGACAACATTCGCAAAATGATTAGCACCGAAATCTAAAAGATCATCACGATCAACACTTGTAATCACGATGTACTTTAACCCCATGATTCCTACCATTTTGGCAGTTTCTTCAATTTCATTATGATTAATAAAACCTTTTGGATTACCTGTTTTAACATCACAAAACTTACAAGCACGTGTGCATGTGTCACCTAAGATCATAACTGTCGCTGTTTTCTGAGACCAACACTCGGCCATGTTTGGACAGCCGGCCTCTTCGCAAACAGTGTAAAGTCCGCTTGAACGCAAGTTTTCTTTAATCTCTTTAAAGTTATCTCCTCCAGGGAGTTTTACTTTTAGCCAATCAGGTTTTCTTGATTTATTTTCCATAGTGCGAATAATACTTTTTGGATGATTTCATGGCAATAGAAGATCTCAAAGAGAAGATCTCGTTGGGAAGAATGTATTTTTAACTCTGCCTAAAAGATAGGTTCTCACCTACGAATTTCAAAAACTGCTGGTAGATTTCCCACGATTTTTCACCGTATCCTCCGGCCATGACATATGACTGAGGAATATTTCTCGACTTAAAAAACTGATAAAGAAATTTATCGCGAGAGATCATTTGTTCTTTTGATAGATTCAAAAAAGATGCACTGGGAAGTTCATCAAACTCATAGGGATCAGCGCCATTCACAACAATCACTAAATCTGGTCGTGGTGCTTTTTCTTCAAGCTCTAGTAATCCTGCTTCAAGACGTGCCAGGTATTGATCTTCTTCACCTACTTCAATCCCCACATCAACTGTTGAAGGAATAAACCATGGGTCGCGAAGTGTTCCTGAGTTTAGCGGCCAGCCTTCTTTCATGTGAATGGAAAAAGTTTGGATAGTTGAATCGTTCTGCAGTATTTCCGGAGCTCCATCACCTTTATGAACATCAACATCTACAATCCATGCCGTTTTAATCAAACCTTCTGCCTGCATTTTTCTAAGCGTGATCACCATATCATTCACCAGACAAAATCCACGTCCGGCAAAACTCATCGAGTGGTGCATTCCACCGCCTAAGTAATAGCTAAAACCATGTTGAAGAGCGTATCTTGAAGAAGCATAGGTCATCGAAGCTTGAAGTAAAACGGTATCCAGTAAATCTTTCCAGTCGCGCTTTTGATTTTTAGGATTGTATCTTTCAAAATTTCCTTCAGCGTTTACGAGTTCATAACACTGATAGATTTCACTTTGTCTTTCAGCAGCTGTCCCAAAAAGATGATTAAGGAATTCATTTGTATGAACGCGCTCTAAATCAGTACGTGTAATGAGATTAATTTTTGAAAGATTAGTGTATTCCAGAAATGGATAAAGATACTTGAGAGAAGAAAAAACGTGGGCAGCGCGATCATCCACGATTGGGATTTCGATTCCATAGTCGCTAAATCGTAAATCACAATCGGGATGATAAAAAATCATAGTGCTTAGAAGCCCCAGTACTGTTGACAGTCAATCTGTGCCCAAGCTTGTACCATTGGATCGTAGAAATTTGAATGAACGTAAACATCAACGAAAGCATTTGGGTAAACCACTGCTTGGTTCATCCATGCATTTAAAACAACTCCATTCCAAGTTCTACCATAGGCCATACCAGAGCAGATGATTGGACGAAAAGATGTGTTCCATACACGAACAACAGCAACTTCGCGGTTAACGAAAGTTTGAGTTTGAGGAATGAATGCGTGAGCATTAGCTGTCATTGTAAGCGCAGCGATCGCTGAAAGGATGAATTTTTTCATTTTAAATCTCCTAAATTTATCCAAAGAATAAGTGCATTTCTTTAATCATTTTTGAGCTGGTTTAGCAAGCGCGACATACTCTTGTAACTCTTCATATTTTGGTAAATTTTTGGCTGCTTTCAGAAGCGATTGAAGCTGTGCAGAAGACTTTGCGCCACAAATAGCAACAGAGAGTTCCGGGTAACTTAGGTTGTAAGCAAGTGCCAATTCAAGGCCTGTATGATGATTTTTATCCAGCATGGGCCAGAGTTTTTTCATGGCCTCAAACTTATCTGAGTTGTCGGCTGACTTCCACCATGGCGCCCATGAACGGCAATCACTTTTATCATAAGTTTTTCTATTTTCATCCACTCGACCAGTAATAATTCCTTTATCCAAAGTCCCCCAACTCATAAAGCTGATTTGTTTTTCTTTTAGATAAGGAAACAATTGCTCGCTTACAAATTTGTTAGTGAATAAATTAAATTCAGACTGCACCACTTCTACGCGGTCAATTTCAAAGGCCTTATTAAGTTCATCTAAATTCGTGTTACATAAACCGATGTGTTTGATTTTTCCCTGGTGTTTTGCCTTCGATAGAACTTCCATCGTTTTTCTGATATCAACTTTCGAATCCGGCCAGTGAACCATGTATAAATCAATAAAGTCTGTGTTTAAATCGCGCAGAGACTGCTCCAGCATTTTTTGTGCAATAACCGGATCATTGTTCATATCGACACGTTTATTTTCATGCCAAGTGACTCCACACTTCGACACTAAAAAAACATTTTCACGAATATTCTTGAAAGCTTTTCCCATTCTGATTTCAGACATTCCAAAACCATAAATCGGAGCTGTATCGAAAATTTTTATTCCACCTTCGTAAGCTTCTAAAAGTAGATCAATTGCATCGTTTTCACTGATGTCACCGAAACCATAACCACCACCTTCTCCACTGATAGCAGCACCACCAAAAGCGATTGGGAGAGAACTAACTGAGCTTAGCAATTGCGTCATTTGAACATATCCTTGTGAAGGTTTTCTAATGTGTGTATTAATAGGCGTCTTATTTAAATCTGTACAGGATCACAATGGCAAAACTCCTTATTTTCGCCCACCGTGGAGAGGCGCAAGCTTTTTTCAATGAATGGGAACTTCTCCCAGTGAATTTTTATTTCACCGGGTTATTTAAAAACAAGGATCACTACCTATTGATCACTGGTGAAGGCCCTAAAGAGGCCAGTGAAAAAACTGTCGCGGTCTTAGCTGCCTTCAAACCAGAAATCACTGAAGTGATTAATATCGGAATTGCCGGAAGCCTGACTCCTAAATTAAAAGTTGGAGAACACGTTTGGGTGAGATCGTCTTACGCTCAAAACGCTGAGAGATGTGAGTTCAAATCTTTCACGACTAAAAATCACAACAACATCGACTGCATCACCGCCTACTCACGAGTGACAACTCCCGAAGAGAAAAAAACTCTTTCAAGTTTCGCTGATATTGTCGATCGTGAATTGTGGTCAATTGCCAGTGCTGCTCACTTATTCAGAATAGAACTAAGTGCACTAAAACTCATTTCTGATGAAAGTGACTCTGATGATATTTGCCAACTCGTAAAAGATGAAGCTCCTGCTTTATCCAAAAAGCTTTTTTCTGAGTATCAAAACTATTTAAAAAAACAAACTGAAGCGGCCCCTGTCGCTCTGGTTGCTCCTAAATCAGATACTATTCTCGATTATATTCTCACTCATCCTAAGCTGTACTTCACGACCTCTCAAACGAGAAAACTGACAACTCTGCTTCGAGGTTTAGCACTAAAAAAGATCCTTGATGACGAAGAAATAAAAACCTTTACCCAAAACCTGATTGAGTCTACGAATGATTCAATCTCATCTAAAGAAATCAGCAAAATGCTCTTAAATCTCTTAGGTGAAAAACTAAATCCCTTAAGCACTCAGATTAAAAATAAAATAACAGAGGCCTTAGCACCTCTAACCGACTCCGGTGCTCAGGCCAACTTCGATCCTGAATTAGAGCAAGATTACATCCAACTGAACTATCAGATAAGAAGCACCAAGGACCAAAAGAAGCTGATTCTCGCTCTTGAGCAATTCAATTACCAAAAAATTAAAGACATCTTCAAAGGCGAACTCGGCGATGATGTTTGAAAAAATCTTCATTGAAGAACACCTTTTAAATCACCCGAAAGTTCTGGAGATCCAACAACGATTTCCAATGAGTGAATTTAAGTTCATTAAAAAAGTTGAAGACGTCTTCGGCAGAGTAAAAAAACCTTACCTGCAAAAACGCACCAACTTAAACCTGTTTATCGGTGAAAAAAAAGGACAACTGGTAAAACCTGCTCCTCCCGCTTACGGATTATCAGGTGAACCTCATTATTATTTCGTTCATGCCTACAACTGCATTTACGAATGCAATTATTGCTACCTTCAAGGTTACTTCCAGTCTCCCGACATCGTTTTATTCTTAAACCACGATGAAATCGGCGCTGAAATAAAAAGACTGGCCGATGACTTTGCAAAAACAAACCCAGGTGAAAAAATCTGGTTTCACGCCGGTGAATACAGCGACTCTCTGGCGCTGACTCACTTAACGGGTGAGCTCCCACACTACTTCGAACTCTTTAAAAGTTTACCAAACGCTTATCTAGAACTGAGAACCAAATCCGTAAATATAAAAGAGCTTATTAAACTTACTCCTTCAGAAAATATCGTCGTAAGTTTCTCTCTTGCTCCAGAACACAGAACCAAACTTAACGATTTAAAAACTCCAGGACTAAAGGCCAGGCTTGCGGCCATTAGAGACCTACATGATCGTGGCTTCCCTATTGGAATCCACTTCGATCCGATTATCTACGACGACAAACTAGTTGAGTCCTATACCGATCTGATTTATCAAATGTCTCTTGCCCTTCCACCTGAAGCCATCAGATACATTTCAATCGGCGTGGTAAGGTTTACAAAAAATGTTTACCATCAGGTGCTTAAAAACTATCCCGATTCAGATTTTCTTGCCGACGACTTCGTTAAGAGCTTCGACAATAAAATCCGCTATAATAAACCGACCCGTCTCTGGATTCTCGGCAAAGTAAAAAACCTTCTTTTTGAAGCAGGTGTCCCATTGGATAAAATCTATGAGTGTATGGAGGAAGAATGATCCTCGACACTGAACTAAGCAGGCAAAACATTATCCAAAAAACCTACCCACTTCCCCCTGAAATTATCGAACACGTTAAAAACGAAAACTGGTTGGCGATCGATCAATACTTTCTTGAAGCTGAAAGGCCTGGTGGCGCTTTATTCGAGTTTATGAAACCCTTCCTTACCTTCACCAGCATCGAACACATTATTTCCATCAGAACGAACCCAGATGAAGATGGCATTTGGCACGACGACGGTTCTCGAATCTTAGGATTTACTCTTTCACTGACTCCAAATCCTGATGAAATTGTCGGTGGGCACCTAAGATTTCGCAAAAAAAATGAAAAGGATTTCGTTTCACTTCCGATCAGGCCATTAGGCGAAATGTTGATCTTTAAGACGGGAATCTATGGGTTTGAACACATGGTGAGTGCTGTGACTGAGGGAAAACGAGTCCTCGTCGCAGGGTGGTGTTCGTAGTTTTCGAAGGATTTTAAGGCCTTTGCGGCCCGTCAAGATAAGGAATAAAGAAAGATCCTTGTCTTATTGCCCCTATTGAGTTAATCTTTCGACTCTTTTTAAGAATTTATATAATTAACTATTATCTTTATAAGGATTTTTTATGGCACGCACATGTGATTTAACTGGAAAAAGAAGATTAGTGGCGAACAAAGTTTCTCACGCTAACAACAAAACTAAGACTAAGAAACAAGTTAACCTTCACACTAAAAAAGTTTTCGATCCTGAGACAAACTCAGTTGTTCGTTTAAAACTTTCTGCAAGTGCAATCCGTACTCTTGATAAAGTTGGATCAATCACTAAGTACGTGAAGAAAAACGCACACCTTTTTGAATAGTCAAAAACTTAATTTAAAAAAATAAATAAGGCTTCTTTACGGAAGCCTTTTTTTTTATGTATAAGTTGTTTTACTGGAGACATTCAATGAAACAATTAACGATCGCACTATCTTTGTGCTTTTTTATTCTTACACCCGTTTTTGCCCGTTCAACTTATCCAAGACAAAAAATTATTCTCTCAGGAAGCACTCTTCCATCCGCTCCTAAAGAGATGTCGATTCAAGATCTCGAAAAATTTAAGACTCCTATTTCAATCACCATCTATGATCCTTACGATAAAAATAGAAATAATAATTTTTTTGGTTTCTACCTTTCAGACTTTGTTAAGGCCTATGGATCTCCTGACTTTAAGATTTTAAGAGTTGGGGCCATTGATGGATACAAAGTTGATATTCCAAAAGACGAAATCAATAAAGCGAATCTTTTTTATAGTTACAAAGATAAGGACGGCTACTTGACTGTAGATCGTATGGGTCCTGGTCGCATTATTGCTCCTGTAAAAGGAATTGTGAATAAAGACCTGCTTTTAAAAATTGGGATCTACTGGGTATGGCAAGTTAAGACTGTTGAGTTCATAAAATAATGATGAAAGTTCATAGCTATAATCGAAACTCAATCATTGCTGGGGTTCTGGTTAATCTTGCTCTTTCTATACTCTTTATTATCTTTATTGTTTTAGGTTATCAAAATACAACTGAAAATGCGGCCATCCAGGATGACACTTTCAGAACTCATTTTCAATCAAGACTGATCTTAAAATCTATTAATGGTCTCAATCACTCTCGCGCTGAACTGCTAATCGCATTAAAAAATAAAAACGTAGATAGCATGACACAAGCAGAAGATCATATTCTGGGTGCCAAATCTAATTATCAAATGCTTTTATCTGAGCAAGAGAATAATCAAGTACGCGTCTCGAATCGATTCAAACCTCACTTTGAAGAAATCAAATCAATGTTTGAAATTGTGTTTGAAGATGAAACAAACTTCTTAAAAAATGAAAGTGTTATTAACAATATCATTAGTAAAACAAAAACTCTTATCGATGACATGCATGACGAAGAAAGCAAACTTTGGGTAGATGAAGCTTTAAAACTACACGCGTTTTCGAAAGTCAAACAAAGGAACCTCTATATTTTTTACGGGCTCACTGTTTCATTCGTCGTGATTCTGTTGATGTTTATTTATTTTACTGTGCTTAGATACCGCTTGAATAAAAAGATTAATCTTCAGCATGAAAGGCTGGTGCTGCAAACCAGGCTATCAACTCTTGGAATGATGAGTGCCGAACTGGCCCATGAGATCAACTCTCCTCTTATGGTTATCGATGGACGATTGAGAATTCTTCATAACGAATTGATCTCAAATCCTGCGACGACTGAAAAAATGCTCAAAAATATTGATGTCATTAAACGAAATTCTCTGCGCATTCAAGGAATTATTAAAAGCTTCAAAACCATGTCAAAAAGTGGTGAGAATGATGTTTTTGAAAGCCTTGAATTAAGTATGATTTTTGAAGAAGTTAAAGACCTGGTGGCCGCAAAACTCACAGACGAGCATATTGAATTTAAAATTAGCGATATTAATTCCGACTACTGGATTGAAGCACGCAGGATTCAGATTGTTCAGGTTCTTACGAACCTGATTAATAACTCGATGGATGCCATTAGACGCTCCCATCACCCATGGATTAGAATCGACAGTGAAATAAAAAATGATCAGATCATTATCTGTGTCACTGACAGTGGCCCGGGAATAGAAGAAGAACATGTAGAAAGTATTTTTGATCCTTTCTACTCAACCAAAGGCTCAGCAGAAGGAACAGGATTGGGGCTTTCTATTTCTAAAAAAATCATGAAAGAACATGGTGGAGATCTCGTCTACAATCCAGATCATCCCAATACGCAGTTTATTTTGACCTTTAAATATAAAAAGGCCCACTCATAAGAGCGGGCCTTCTATTGTAAATCGAATCAACAGTGACTATTGAACTTCGATTTCTTGGATTAAGTATCCCCATTTAGACATTGAACGATCTGATACAAAGTTAATCGTCAGAGTGTCCCCTTCGATATAATCAGTTGTATAGTTTGATCCTGTTCCTGTTACTTTCTCTACAGTGTTCCCAGCTGAATCAGCTAGTCTTACATAATCGTATCCTTGCTCAAGTTCAAACTTAGCAAATTTTACTCTGATATATTTAGCACCTGGAACTGTGATCGTCTTAGACTCGTTAACGTTATCAAGGTATGGGTGAGCTGACTCTAGAACCATTTCACGAGATTTCCACGAACCATCTTTTGGACCTGTTCTTTCTGGTCTTGTGTTCGTTAAAAGGTTGTAAGCGTCGATCCTAGAAGCTGTTAACGTCTTTCCTCTTAATCCTGTAACAGGCACACCTGTCATCGTTAAACGCTCTCTTAAAACGTCGTGAGACATTCTTCCTTCTTTTGCTAAAAGAAGTCCAAGAACTCCTGATACGTGTGGAGTGGCCATTGAAGTTCCTGAGTACACATCATATTTTCCACCGTTAACAGTTGAAAGGATGTTGTGTCCTGGAGCTGCGATATGAACTGACGTTTTTCCGTATGAAGAAAAAGACGCTAGACCGTTTTGTGCTGTAAGAGCTGCAACTGATACCATGTTTGGAACCTGGTAAGAAGCTGGGTATGAAGGTGTTGCATCGTTATTAGATGAGCTGTTACCAGCTGCAGCTGTAAAGATGATCCCTTTGTCAGATGCTCTCTTAATCGCTTCAAGAAGTGCTTCTGAGCGTCCGCCCCCGCCCCATGAGTTTGACATAAGATCAACGTCCATCATAGTTGCATAGTCGATAGCTTTAATAGCTGCTTCAAGAGATCCTGAACCATCATCACCTAAAAACTTAATCGCCATGATTGATACGTCGGCCATTACACCTGAAACACCAGTCTGGTTATTGTGAACAGCTCCGATTGTTCCTGAGCAGTGAGTTCCGTGTCCGTTTCCGTCCATTGGGTTTGAATCATTGTTAGCAAAGTCGAATCCGTAAACGTCGTCGATGTATCCGTTTTTATCATCATCAATTCCATTGTTTGGAATTTCTTTTGTGTTCACCCACATATTAGATTTTAGATCAGGGTGATTGTAATCAACACCTGTATCGATAACAGCGATTCTCACCGCGCGTGATCCTTTAGTGATATCCCATGCCTTAAGTGCATTGATATCTGCTCCCTCGATCCCTGCTTTCCCTTTTGGCTCGTTAGAACCTGTATTTCTCATACCCCATAGTTTTCCAAAATCTGGATCGTCCGGAGTGCTTGCTGTGAAATCAGCAAATGGTGATTTTTGAAGTCTTTTAGTAAGAGCGTTTTCT
>JBEIPV010000116.1:0-8586 GCA_040376855.1 Bacteriovorax sp. | reverse complement strand
CTGTGTAAGACATATAGTCCGCAATTTTTTCCGTGAAAATATTCTTCAGAAGTCTTGTCTCATCACCGCTGAAACCTACGATTGTCCCGCTCTTGTCGTAAATGATAATGCGAGATCCTTTAGGAAGTCCCTTGGTGTCAGTCAGAGTCTGGAAGAAAGTTAAATCCACATCGGCCCCTACTTCACCATAGAACTTGCCATCTTTAATCACTGGTGAAGCAAGAGTCATTAGAAGGACGGTTTTCCCGTTAACCGGATAGGCATAGGGAGGAATAATAACATCCCTAACTAATTTTTTTGGCATCAGGTAATAGTCACCAGCCCCTTCTTTGTCGTAATCGATCAGGGCCTCAAGTAAAACGCCGTCATCTTTACGGGTCATATAGGTAACAAATCTTCCAGTGTTGTCTGAAGGAAATTTCCCCACATGTTCAGCATCTTTTCCGTCAAAAGCGTTCGGTTCCCAAGCTGTATTCAAACCAAAAATAGTAGGGTTTGCCAGGAACTGAGTTTTCATCATCTCTACAACTTCATCACGACTTAATTTCACAGGAAGATTTTTATCTTTTGTATGCGAAAGTATTCTTGCAAATGACCTGATGACTTCGAAGGCCTCAGAAATTTTAAGCTCTACATTGGCAGAGATGTCTTCTGCGTATTTTTTTGATTCCAATTCCGCTTTAGCAAATAGCTCCTTTTGAATTGAAAAGGCGCTATAAAAAGTAAGAGAGAGCGCCACCACAAAAATACTGGTTGCGGCCCATGTGAGTAAGCGAAAATTTAGAGATTTTTTCATTCAAAGTCTTCCTTAAGAAATTTAGCTTAGGAACCTATCGATATTTCGATTAAATAATTTAAGGAAAACAATCGCTTTAGTTTAAATTAAGGTCTTAAAAGAGGAGTTGTTAAGTAATTAGCACCACACTTGAGAGAAACGGTCAACGATTAATCATGTTGAAAATTAATTACAAGATATTTGAAGAGATGAAGCTCTCAAGCAATGAAACGTGATCAAAGTTTAATTTTGTGGATTTTTTGTATCAAAGCTATAACTGGCCTTTTAAGAGTCGCCTCTTTAAGTGCAAGCAAATGGTTTACCGTCAACTCACACTTTTTATAATCACATTTTTCTGATTTAGAGGAAGCTTCACAATAAAACAAGTATGCAATTGGTGGGAATCAACAGATAGACTTCCGCCGTGAGATTCAACAATTCCCTTAGATATACTTAGACCTAATCCCGTCCCTTTTCCAATCTCTTTAGTGGTAAAAAATGGCATCAATATTTTTTCCTGAATACCTTTAGGAATTCCTTTCCCGCTGTCTTTAACAATTAACTGTAAATAATTATTTACTTGTTTTACTTCTAGCTCAACCCATTTTTCATCAAGCTCTTGAACAGCGTCGTAGGCATTATTAAGTAAGTTGATTAAAACCTGAGAAATCTCTGTGCCTCGACAAACCAAATCCTCGCGATAACTTGAATGAACTTTAAGCAAGACATTCGATGTTCGAAATCTTTCATGGCATAATGCGAGAGTTTCCTCTAGGAGAATATCCATGGAAACACTATACATTTGGTCGTTTGTACCATCACGAGAAAACAATCGAAGTCCCTTAATAATTTTTTCAATCCGAAAGACAGTATTTTCCACCTTTCCAATATAATTCAGCATTTTTTCTTTATCAGAAAAATTTTCAGATTCAATTATTGCCCTTTTCAAATGCTGATTGTTTCCAGAAATAATTGTCAGTGGATTATTAATTTCATGAGCGATACTGCTGGCCATTTCTCCGAGAGTTGCCATTTTTCGAGATTCAATCATTTTTGCTTCATGCTCTTTCACAATGACCTGTGCATTTAAAAAAAGTTGATGCATCCCTAATGCAATTCTATTGGATTTTTCTTCCAATAATTGAACGTTTATAATAAATAAAGTTACAATCAGAACCATCAAAGTACCTATTAAACCAATCCATGTTGATAAAAAATCATGGGAAACCATGTGGTTTTTACTTCTAGACCATTTTATATAAAAATCTTTATCTCCTAATTTAATCTTGCTAAAGATACTTCCGGCCTTTGAATTAATATTGTCGCGATTATTGCTATATACTATTTGTGCCTCTTGCTGATCAGGATGATCATAAATCTCAAAAACTAAACTGTCGTTATGAACTTTCTCAAACACACTGTCTAAAAATTGTTCTGTAATAAAAGGCGCATAAACCCAATGTGAGAAAGCAATCTTTCTTTCCTCTGGATTATTAATTGGAAAATTATTTTTAAAAACTGGTAAAAAAATTAAAAACCCTAATCTTTTTTTCTGGTCTTGAATTAGCCGGACACGTTCAGTAAGAGATGACGTACCTGTTAATATCGATTTTTCGGCAGCTTTTCGTCGTCTAGACTCCGATCCCAGATCCAGCCCCCTCGCTGACATATTTTTTCCATAAGGCTCAATACCAGTAATGATAAAATGATTTTTAGCTTTGACGGTAAGCTCTCCCAGGTGTGCAGGAACTTCTTTGATTACAAAATTTGGATCAATTTTTCTTTGGGCCATTTTGAGATAGCTGCCAAGATCATCATCGCTCACCCTATGAACAATCCCCATTCCATTCATGCCTTTATAGGTATTTGAAATATTCAATGAGTTTACAAAATCCCTCCACTCATCCGTATCCACCTCTCGAGAGGCCATAAATAAGGCCCGGCCACTTGCCAAAACTTGAAGATAATCCCCCATGCGTTCTTTGATTCTATTTTCGATATCTAATGTGGAATTACGAAATGCTTGCGAATCTGCTGTCTCATGATTTTGTTGTATAAAGTAAAAAACAGAACCACAAAAAAGCCAACCGCAAACCAAAACAATGCGTATATGTTTTATGAATTTTAAATGATTTAAAGATGCAAGGCCCAACGTAGTGATACAAATGGCAACAATATATATTTCAAGATTAATCAAATTTTGATTTAAGGATGAAAGGTTGAAAGGACCTTTGCCCGACACTGTGATATAAATGGCCATGGAACATAAAACCGCACTACAAAAATAGGTAAAAAAACGATTTTTGTTCACTGTAAAAAAAATCAGTAAGGGAAACAATAAAAATATAAATTTTAAGCTAGTTGCCTCAACTAAAACGGCATAAAAAATTATAAGAATGGTAAATGAAATTAAATAAATTGCAAATTGTCGTCCGGGATAGAGTCTAAATTTAAGAGCAAGTCTTCCCAAGTCTTTATTTTTGATTCTCAATATAATAGGAATCAAAAGCATGGCACCAATTGCATCAGCAATCCACCAAGTTAACCAAATTTGTGAGTGATAACCACTTTGCACAAGACCAAAGTAAGTTAATGAGGAAACACCAACTGTCGCACTTATTAAGGGAGCTAAAAGAGATGTAGCCGTTACATTTATTAATTCGGAAAGATGTTCAAATTTCTTTTTATAAAGATCCAACTTCAAATAGATGAAACTACCTATAAAAGCTTCTGCTGCATTCCCAAACGCAATAATCAATGCATTCATAAATGGGGTGGGAGTTGTCAGGTTGACTAAGAATGCACCTAAAAAAATTGAAAAAGTGTATCTTCTGCCAAATAAAATAATAATTGAAATTGCTAGCCCAGTTGATGGCCAAATGGGCGAAACGCTGCTGTTAATAGTGGCGAACTTAAGTGAAGCATATGAAATTAAAAAATAAAGAGCGGCAAAAAATAAATTGAGAGCGTGAATAACTGACTTATTATCTTTATTAGCATTATAGATATTTTTTAATAAACTCATTATGTTTCGACCGATTTGGAACCTTAAAATTAAACTCTAAACTCCAGTTAAGATATATTAACAGAGTTTTTTAAATTAATTCTAAACATAAACAGTCCGGTATAATTTGCTTAAAAAGAAGGATAATAAAGGATTGGATTTGAACTCTAAGCGTGGATTGAAGAGGGCGAATCCTAATCAACAAAAATAATTTGTTCTCCTATTGTAACAAATGGTGGATGCTGGCGGTGGAATTCAGAACTTTTCTAATCATTTTAGACACAGTTTCTGGAATTTCTAAATCTGACCTTGCCCATGAAGCCCAAACGCCAGGGAGGGAAAAAATTAATTAAATCTAAATTAGAAAAATGAACCATGTTAACTTTTATTACTGTTTTTCATTACTTTGCTCGAACTTACGAGCTATTTGTCGAGCATTCGTTCTTTCTTTTACTCGTGCTTTATCACCGAACCTATTTAATTTTTCAAGCATATGCTCAATTACATCTGCGAGTGCTACATATAAATTCGAATCCTCTTTCTCGACAGTAACACCATCATATCTTGCTCCTAATATATGGCACTTTACTTTAAAAAGATCAGGTCCAGCTTGAGTCGGTGAGTTTTGCATCTCTAAAGTGACCTGAATTTTACTCTTACATAAATCCGGAAATTTAGCAATTAAGACTTCGATTCTATTTTGAGCTGCCTCACGCGCCATCTCTGATTTTTCTAAATTCTTAAACTTTACCTGAATCATAGTATTCTCCTTATTAATTATTCTCTTGGTCTTTTGGGGTATTTAAATTCTGAATGGACGATGAATTATTTTCTAAACACGCGACCTTAAGATCCATCAAATTATCTATAGCTGATCTTTCTATCCAAACTTGAAGTCCAATTAAACTTTGAGCTTTGCCCCAGCAACTTACAACCTGGTTTTTCGAAAGTGTTTTCAACTCCGAATTTATGTTATTAACATAACCTTGAACAATCGGTGCCTGACCTGCTTCTATAGTCTTTGTAGCAACATAATTAACCGCTTTAAATCCAATCCAAACCGTTAGTGCTGAAATTATAAAAAATCCAACTAGACCAACAACTACAATTTTTTTTAGTTTTCTCTTTAAATCTTTATTAGATTCAATCTTTTTTAATATTTTAAAAACTATTTCTTTTTTCATATATTTCTCTGCTTGGAAACTGGTTCAACATATGCTTTAAGCTTTTCAGCTTGCCTCACACGATTACTCTACGACAGAATAAAATATTACTAAAATAGATAAATACCATATACTGAATTGCTTAAAGCTATACAATAAATGAGTCTCTTAATTTCGAAGCAATGCGATTTTCAATTTTTCTTTGTGCTGTGACCAGAAAAAGTTCCTCATGGACTCCTTGAAGCTGTCCAATTTCTACCAATTCACCTCGCAATACTTGACCGGTAACAGTATGAGTCGCTGTCGGAATTAATCCAAGCTCGCTAATGGCCATGAGCTTTTTAACTGAAATATCCTGACTCTCAGTAATAATATTGAGTTCAATTTTATTAAGCCTCGCCCAGTGATCGAGGTCTTGCCTTAATCGACTATCATAGGTTGGAAAAATCATCGGCACACCGGATATTGATTTAGGAAATCCTTTTCTTAGAGCTTTAAATTTTGGTGCTCCATAAAATGCCACATTTTTTTTTGTTATAGATTTTGGATATAGCCCTTTCGCATCTATTCCAGTTGGTAGAAAATTAGTTACCATTAAGTCTATTTTATGAGCGATCAACTCTCGTAGCAGTTCATCTGATTTTCCCTCTGAGAGTGTAATTTGGCATGGTGAAATTCTAAAAGCATGTTTCACAAGCTGAAGAACAATCTGCTTGGGGACACTGTCTAGGGCTCCCAAGTGAAGTGATGGTCTAAGTGGTTTAAGCCTATCATGAAGAACCTCATACATTTCAGAACCCATTCTAAAAATATTTTTTGAATAATCGAGTGCCACCTTCCCCTGTTCTGTTAAAACCAATTTTTTGTGATGACGTTCAAAAAGTTGAACTCCAAGTGTGTCTTCAAACTGTTTAAGTTGTGCAGAAAGAGTTGGTTGTCCTAGGCGAAGCTTCTCGGCCGCCTTTGAAACGGTGCCTTCCTCTGCAATTGTCTTGAAATAAAAGAGATGATGATAATTAATCCAATGATTCATGCGATCCTCCACTTTTTAACTTTGTATCACTTAAATAAATACTAAACATTACTTATATCGATTTGATGAATATCAGTTTTAGATTATATTAGCGATATAATAAATCAAAGAAGATTTTAAGGAGATTCTTATGATACTTTTTCCATTTTATGATTATTGGTGGTTTTATGTAGGCTTCATAGTTTTTGTACTGATTGTATTGGCATTGGACCTAGGTGTTTTTCATAAAAAAGCTCATGAAGTTAGTTTTAAGGAAGCTTCAATTTGGACAACCATCTGGATAAGTGTTGCACTTATTTTTAATTATCTTTTCTATCTATATGCTAAATACCAATTTTCAAACCATGAACGTTATATCTCAATACCTGGTTTTGATCCTGATGCTCAGGCAAAGACCACAGCACTTGAATTTTTAACGGGTTTTGTTGTCGAGAAATCACTCGCTATAGATAATATATTTGTTTTCGCAGTCGTTTTTGCATACTTCGGAATTCCTAAAATTTATCAGCATCGCGTACTATTTTGGGGAATTTTAGGGGCACTTTTCTTCAGGGCCATTTTTATAGCAATGGGCTCTATTTTAATGCAATACCATTGGTTAGTTATTTTCTTCGGAGCACTTTTACTTCTGACTGGTATAAAAATGTTTTTTGCCGGAACAAAACCGCAAAATCTTGAAAATAATTTTTTAATTAGACAACTCAAAAAAGTTTTTAGAGTTCATCCACATATTGAGGGGCAAAATTTTTTCATCAAAAAAAATGGACTCACATACGTTACCCCACTTTTTTTAGCTCTCGTTTTCTTGGAACTTAGTGACATCATTTTTGCAGTGGACTCTGTACCTGCTATTTTTGCACTAACAAAAGAGCCGTTGATCGTATTTACATCCAACATATTTGCAATTTTAGGACTTAGGTCAATGTATTTTATGCTGGCCGGAGTAATGGATAAGTTTGCCTTTATTAAGTATGGTCTGGCATCAGTGTTAATTTTCGTAGGATTAAAAATGGTATGGCTAAATGAATTTTTTGGTGGAAAGTTCCCAATTAATTGGTCACTAATAATCATTGCAGTTCTAATAGGATCTTCGATTGTTGCTTCAATTATTATTGATAAGTTCAAGCTGCAAAAATAAACCTGAGTCGTATTTAATGAATTGTTCGAGATATAAAAAAGATTGAAAGTGATTATTGCTCTAACTGCCGCGGTCTTTGGTTAGACCGCGGGGAGCTTAAGAAGATTATTGTAATTTAAATCTCGTCCTCTACTTGTACATAAGAAGGATTGATGATTAGTGATATTAACACATTCAAACTGGTTATTTTATTTCTCTAGCAAACTCAACAAAATGACCGTCAATATCTAACACCATGGCATTTTCCCATCCCCAAGGCTTAACTTCAGGTTCAGCAACCGGCCTTGCGCCTGCTTTGATGGCCTCTTCATAGGCAGAACGGACATTATCTGCATAAAGTGAAATTTGACTGCCAATTTGAGTAGATTGGGTTGCTCTCTGGTAACTTCGTTTTACAATTTGAGCTGCCAATGTATGCCCACAAAAGGCTAAAGTTACGGCGCCCGTATCCATCTCGGCATAATCACCACCTTCATGAGTGAACTTATGTTTTAGACCGAAAGCTTTTTGGTAAAATTCAACACTTTTGTGAACATTATCAACGTATAATATCGTATATGTAAGTCTCATCGTTATCCTCCAGATAATAGATTAGCCTCAGACTCAATATCTGTATTGTACACTTGGGAAATTAAATTTCTTGGTGTCAGACCAGAGATTTCCTTGATCGTGTGACAAAGGTCTGACTGATCATAAAATCCGGAGTCGAAAGCGAGTTCAGACAAAGATGCCTTTCTGTTATTCGAAACACATTTTAAAAATGCATTAAATTTTTTTATCTTTGAAAAATACCTTGGATCATAGCCGTAGTACTTTTTAAAATTGGCCGAAAATTGTCTGCGTGAAATATTCATCCTAATTGCGTGGGAATTTACATCACCGTATTGAATTTTTGAGTACTCAGAAACTATTTTAATTTTTTCTCTGAGATCTGCTTCATCCACTCCCTTGAGCAGTTGTTCAAAGATTAAGGCTTCAATAAGAGAATGATTTTCTACTGGACTTTGCATAAGGTCTTCAATTTGATTTTTTTTAGAAAAAACTTTATCTAACTGAATCAATTGATTATTTTTGTCAGCAATACTAAAAAACAAACTTGAAATTCCCGGCTTAAATCTAATGCCGAAGTAATTTTTATTCTCGTCATAGCTAAAGTGTGAGGGCCGAGTCATTACCCCGCAAAGAAAAATACTTGCACCAGTGGAATTGGCCTTAATAATTATATCGCTTGTTCCATCTGGAACTACAAATGCTGAATCACCTGCATTCATTTGAGACTGCCAAGTTGTTTCAACTAAGTCTTTCAGAAACCGGCATTTTGTCGCTTTTTCAAAGTACATTATAAGATCAAAACACTTGCCTTATAAATTGTCACTTTAATCTAAACCTAATGCTTGCAGTTCAGATGCTATGAGTGTCGAGATGAGGAAGTAACAACGAAGATGGATAAAAAGAAAAGAAATGGTGGACCAG
>JBEIPV010000038.1:0-25107 GCA_040376855.1 Bacteriovorax sp. | reverse complement strand
TGAGTGTCGTAGCTGAACACGTCTTCATAGTTATCATCTTTAAGGTCAATCAGCTTCTCAATTGGAGCTGCGGCTTCTTTGTACTTAAGTTGAACCAGGTTGTCCTTATCAAGAGGAAAAAACGGGCTTTCTGCAGTTCCAGTATTCGCTACTGTTTTGTAGATCTTATTTCTCTTTCCTGCCGGGTGATCAGAAGGGTCTTTCGTTCTGTAAACAACAGTGATTGGAGTTTGTCTTGCACTTCCATCCATAATTAAATCATGAAGCATCATTAGATCCGGAAGACGAAGTCTCATACACCCGTGAGAGTCAAATCCTCTTACGAATGAATCGTTGATTTCTGTGTGGAAACCAATGGCCGTCATATCTTCTGCCAATGAAGGTCCTTTTAAGATTCTAATGAAAGGCTTTCCGTCGAAATAACGAGGCTTCTCTCTCTTAGAAATGACTGCTCTTTGGTCAAGGAATCCATTATGAAAACGTGGAGTCAGTAAACTGACTCTTCCTTCGTTTAAAACACCTTCATCAAATCCACCAACACCGTTCGGGAAAACCATCTTGATATCGTTATTCACGTCTTCAACGATAACTTTTCTATCAACTAAGCCAACACTTAACTTAAAAGACATATTTTTAAGATTGATCACTTCATCAGTTACCACTGATAAATCAGCTGGAGTTAAAGCGCGGTTATTATAGTTGATTGTCAGTTTTTCAAAGTTTGAAACACCTTTATACTTTACGTAAGCCGTTACATTAACTGTAACTTGTCCGTCTCTATTTTCTGGAAGTTTGTTTAAAAAGATATTGTGAACAACCTGAATGTCGCCATTTCTAAAAAATAGACCTGGGTTCTTTTTCATGTGGTTTGAAAGGTTTACTAAACCTGGAGCGAGGTTTGAATAGTTGTTAACAACGTCTTCAAGTTTAACACCAAGAACTTTATTTACAGCTTCTTCTGGAAGCGTAATTTCATATTTATTAAAGAGTCCACCTAGTCCAGCAGAAACTGGCTGAGCTCCAATTGCCATGACAACTGCTATAGTTGATGAAACAAAAATGTTTCTAATCATAATTTCTCCCCTGGGAAAGCTTTAGTTAAGCTTCATTTAGCAAACTCCAGCGAAATGTTAAAAACAATTCTATGTCAGTGTATTTTTTACAGATAATAAGGTAGTATCACCATATGGATGCAATAAATTTTAAAGAGTTTTTCTCAGTTACACTTATTCTTTTTTCGGTTATCGATATACTCGGGGCCTTGCCTTTTATTATTGATCTCAAAAGAAAGTTTAAACAACTGGATGCTTTCAAGATCACAGTCGTATCTGGTCTTCTCCTTTATTCTTTTTTATTTATTGGTGAGTCCATCCTCACTCTTTTTGGAGTTGATGTTCAATCCTTCGCCGTTGCCGGTGGTCTCATCATGTTCTTTCTAGGATTAGAAATGGTCCTGAATATTGAGATCTTTAAACACGATCCACAGCTGTCTCAATCGTCTCCTATCGTTCCACTGGCCTTCCCCCTAATTGCGGGTGCAGGATCGATGACAACGCTTATTTCACTGAATGCTGAATACCACAGGATCAACATCATCCTGGGAGTTTTCTTTAACCTGATCTTTGTCTTTTTCGTGTTGAGGGCCTCTGCCTTTATCGACAAAAAAGTTGGAGTGACTGGAAGTATTATTCTTAGAAAGTTTTTCGGGACTATTCTTCTGGCCATGGCGATCAGGTTGATCAAAAAGAATATTGTAGGGATCTGAGATAGAACTCCATCCCTACAACTATATCCTAGTTAGGTATTGCCCCACCATCATTGATGACGATGTCACTTCGATTCGTAAATAAATACTTGGGCGCTTCGACAAGCTGACTTGAGCTAAAAATAAATCTTTCTTTGAAATCAACTTTAACTTTCAAGGCAAATTCGTAAAATTTTCTATATTGCTTTAAATAACGATGGCGGCAATAAAGAAAAACATTCCCTTCCAATATTTTTTCTCCAGCTAAAGAAGTTTCCTTTCCATACTTCCAATGCAAATTGAAAAACTGAACTGCACTTGAGGCCAATGGGTCGATAGCGCTCTGATCACAATTTGATAAAATCTTTGTAAAGTGAGGAGTCATATCAAAAGCATTATCTTTAAAAATAAGTAAAAGAGATCCACTAGAGTCAAAGGATTTTGCCTCAGTTCCTAAAACCGAAAAACCAAGTTTGCTTAGATGAGGGAAAAATGGAGCTTCGCTTACCATTCTTTCAGCTTCCCTTCTCACTTCAGCTCCTAAAAGCTCAAGGGCCGCGTGATCAGTAGATCCATGATGGTGTCCCAGCTCGTGAACAAGTGACTGGATGGCCTGTCCAAAATTCATACGAATTTCATTTTTAGCGTAAAGCAAATCTAGATTGTAATAAATGGGACTACCAACGGTATTACCAGTTACGGCCAAACGACTATAACCATCTATTATGAAAAATCCTGGTCTTTCACGTTCTGAAGAGAATTTTAATACATCTTGCTCAATTTCTTGCGCTACTGTCGCTTTAATCTGTTTTAAAATCACACGGTCTTGAGGATTCTGGGCACAAGCGGCCTGGATAAGACAGCGGTCAATAATTTTTGGCAGACTACTAAGAGCATGAACCAGATACTGTTCTGCAAGCCCTCCACCGTTTCGAACCTCATCACCATTGTCATTACCGGCTAACGAAGAATTAACAGGAAAAAAGCACATGGTTAATATCAAAAAAATTATAATACTTTTCATGCTTGCGCCTGTTCTTGTGTTTTGGTTAAAGGGAAAAATTGAATATTTAAACGATAGACCTCAGTAGCTTGTTTGCAATCTAAAAGTTTTCCCAGTTTTCGATGAAAAGAAAAAATTAGATTTTTGGCATCTTGAATTTTTTCAGGATTAAGGACATAGGTAACAGTAGTGTAATCCCTCAATTCAATCGGAACTTCTTCTAGTGCATCAACGGCCTTGACTAAACTTTGCTTATGGTGCTCACGGATTGATTCAGAAGGAATATTTGTACTCGTCGTAATCGTTTTTGAAGTGCGAAAAATTTTTCCATCCCTATTTTCGATTAAGCCTAATCCTAATAATTCGGCAAGTGATCGCTCAGCAAGCTCTTGTGAAAGTCCCAGTCTTTCAGCGATCCAATCAGCACAACACTGATTATTTGGGAGCTTCGCTAAGTTTAGTATAGCTAAATAGTACCAGTCTTTTATCACACGAAACTCATCTTCAAGTAAAACAAGCCTATTTCTTTCACTAGTATTGATATCATCTTTCTTTAAGAATTTTATTGTTGCTTCATCAAGACTCAGACAAGTTGAAATGCTTTCAATATGATAAGTAGAAAGACGCCTCTCTCCTCTCATAACATCATTTATTGTTGTTTTACTTATTCCTAGATCACGAGCAAATGCCCTGATAGAGTAAGAAGAGTTACGCCCTTGTCTTCTTGTAAATTCATTAACCAAAAATTCTTGGCAAGGACTATTAAAAGTATTTTTACGAGACATCATAATTAAACTTTACTGGCAATGTGAATGATCGACATAAACTATTTATAAGTAATCTTCTATTTAATTAGAATTCACTGTCAATCAAAATTATTTTTATGATAGAGAAATAATTTCAATCATGCACTAAGAGCTATAGACTCACCTATAATTTTTAGAAGATCGATTAATGGTATTGGCTTACAAACAATTTTATGAACATTAATGTCAGTCGCGCTATCGCCAGATGCCGTCACCAAGATAATAGGTATATTAGAATAAATTCTAAGTTTTTTGATTTCTTCAACAAATTCCCATCCATTCATTACAGGCATCATTAAATCGAGCAGGATAAGTTGACAATTTTCTGACTTAACCAAAAGCTTTAAGGCCTCTTTTCCATTGGTAGCAGTCACGACATTATACCCCTCCAGCTCCAGTGAAATCTCCAGAATGGATCGTATACTTTCGTCATCATCTACGACCATAATCGTCTTTCTTGCTTCCAGAAAAAACCTCGTGTTATATTTCGCCCTAGTCCTTACGTTATCAATCTTAGAATCTACAATTCCTGCAACCAGTGCACCATATGTTTTTTTGTTTATACTTCTTGCTTGCTGGAATTTTGTCCTATGAAATAAACAGGACACGCTCAGCACTTTTTTAAGATTCTACCTAATAAACTCTTTACGAATGTAGAAGAGTATTATCAATAATTAGTTCAAATTCTCTGACATTGAACTTGGTAATTATATAACATTTTATTAAAGAAAATCCCCACTTTCCATTTAGTCAAACGGGCCAGCATTTTTTCTTTATCAAAATCGACTCGAGTTATATTACTTTCTTCTTCATTATGGACGGAAGCGGTAAAAAAAGTATTACCATAATTACTATTGCCAAAATTACTGCGTGTTAAAAGTTCAAATCCAGAGTTTGTATCTTGAACTAAAACACGCCCTCCGCCTTCTTTATAAAGAGCAATGCAGGCGTTACTGTTCGACACTTCAATTGATCCTGGTTTGCTTAAATTCTCATCAAAGATCTGATTAAGCTCTTCATTGGTTTGATCACAACGATAGAACTCAAATTCACCTACCATTTTTCTGTCAAAGTTTTGCTTAACAAAGTTTTTCACTCCATTGCAATCATTTGCCCAGGAAACTGATAGTGATAAAACGAATATTGAAAGACAGACGAATGATTTCATAACAGCTCCTAAAGACAAATTTGATATCGGCCAGTGCTATCATGTTTAATTTTTTTTAAAAGAGGGACCATATAAAAAGGTAATGAGAAATGAGCAATCAAATTTTTTTATGGGAAATGAATGTCCTCAAAACATACGGGACACGCTAGAAGAGCATTTTTGGGCAAAAAAAAAGACCATATAAATGGTCTTTAGTTTTTTAAATAAATTTTAAACAAAGTAAAAAAATGGTGGGCGTTGAGGGGTTCGAACCCCCGACATCTACCTTGTAAGGGTAGCGCTCTCCCAGCTGAGCTAAACGCCCATTTCAATACTTGAGTGGAGTCAAAGATAGTCAATGTATGAAACTCTGTCAATTCTAAAAACACACATTTTGCAAAAAATATAATTATTGTTTGCTCCCTCAAACCAGTGAATGTATAAGAAAACGATTCTTATTTTTCAGTATCTTAGGAGTTTATTATGAAAATGATCTGCGCTTTTTTGATTACTTTTTCTTGCGTTCTTCAGGCAGAAGAAATCGTCATCTACTCGGCAAGAAACGAGCAGCTGATTAAACCAATCTTTGACCTTTATAAAAAAGAAACTGGTGTTGATATAAAATTTATCACTGATAAAGAAGGGCCTTTGATGCAAAAACTAAAAACAGAAGGTGAAAGCTCTCCAGCAGATATTCTTCTGACAGTGGATGCAGGTAACTTATGGCAAGCGGCTAATGAAGGTCTGCTAAAATCTATCGACTCAAAAACGTTAAAAAATAATATTCCGGCCCACCTTCGCGACCCAAAAGATAGATGGTTCGGTTTTTCAGTTCGCGCCAGAACTATTTTCTACAATAAGGAGAAAGTTTCTCCTGCTGACTTAACAACATATGAAGACCTGTCTTCAGCGAAATGGAATAAGAGACTATGTCTGAGAACTTCTAACAAAGTTTATAATCAGTCTCTGGTTGCCATGATGATCGCTGAACATGGGGAAAAGAAAACAGAAGAAATCGTATCTGGCTGGGTAAAGAATCTGGCGACAAATGTTTTTCCTGACGATACAAAACTTCTAGAGGCCATTGATGCTGGAATTTGTGATGTAGGAATCGCGAATACTTATTACTACGGGAAGTACGCTGCCGATAAAGCTGCAACCAAAGTGGCGATCTTCTGGCCGAATCAAAAAACTAAAGGTGTCCACGTCAACGTTTCAGGAGCAGGTATTACAAAATACGCTAAACATGAAAAAGCTGCTGTAAAATTTCTTGAATGGCTATCATCTGCTAAAGCACAAAATCTTTTTGTTGATGCCAATTATGAATTTCCTGCTAATTCAAAAATTAAGCCTAGTGATAAAATTGCGGCATGGGGAACTTTTAAACCAAACGTCATTAATGTGAGTAAGGCCGGTGAACTTCAAGGAAGTGCAGTAAAATTAATGGACCGCGCTCAATACAAATAGAAAGTGCCAAAGTTTAGTTTCTCTAAATTCATAAGTCTTTTCGTAGGGATTGTTATCACAATCCCTATCTTTATTATTTTTTCCTCATTTTTAAAAGTTGATGCCGGAATCTGGTCTCACCTTAAAATTTATGTTTTACCCGAACTTATTTTAAACACCCTCAAACTTATTTGTGGTGTTGGACTAGGCACACTACTTCTTGGTGTTCCTCTGGCCTATATCAATTCATTTTATGATTATCCCGGAAGAAGTTTCTTTTCTTTTCTCGCCATTCTTCCCATGAGTATTCCGGCCTACATCATGGCCTTTGTTTATGTTGCGCTTTTTGATATTACAGGGATCTGGTCTTTAGCGATTAAGGATTTCTTAGGACTCTCTTTTTTCCTGCCGAGTATCCGAAACCTATACGGAATAAGTTTGGTTTTAAGTTTATGTTTTTATCCCTACGTCTATCTTTTAAGTAAAAATGCTTTTGAAGGGCAAGGGGCGCGCGCGCTTGAAGTCAGTCAGGTGATGGGACTTTCAAAATTCAACACTCTTTTAAAAGTCATTCTTCCACTGTCACGTCCCTGGATTTTCTCTGGTGTTCTTCTCGCATTGATGGAGACGATTGCCGACTTCGGAGCTGTTTCTATTTTTAACTACACAACATTCACGACTGCCATTTATCGATCATGGTTCGGACTCTTCTCTCTGGATTCGGCCCAACAACTGGCCGCAATTTTAATTAGTTTTGTTTTCCTTCTAATGATTTTTGAACGTTTGCAAGAAAAGAAAAAAAGTTTTGCAACAATCGGACGTGGAAGTGTCAGACCCTCGAGGATTAAACTTGGTTGGGGCAAGAGTGCCCTTGTTATCTTAGGATCGGGGCTGATAAGCCTGATGGCCTTTATCATTCCTTTTATTATGATTGCAAAGTGGGCCTTTAAGGTCATGTCACAAGACCTTGATGCCCGCTATATTTCTTTTATGTGGAACTCCATCGAAATTGCCTTTTTAACAGTCATAGTACTGCTAATCTTCAGTTTTTTTATGGCATATGCTGTGAGGAAATATCCTGGTGTAATTGCTGAGACTATTAAAAATCTTTCTTCTTTAGGTTATGCTGTTCCCGGCTCTGTTCTAGCGGTAGGTGTCTTTATTTTCTTAAGCACTGTGGAGAACAAATTAACTCCAGGGCAAAAAATCTTAACCAGTGGTCTTAGTGCTTTAATTATCGGGCTTTCAATCCGCTTTTACTCTATTTCATTGGCCCCAATTTCCAACGCATTTTTAAGAATCACTGATTCACATTTTCATATAATGGCCCTTTCATCGAACTCTCAAATTAAAAATTTTTTCAAGGCCATTGCTCCGATGATTCGTCCAGGAGTCTTCACTGCGGCACTGATGGTTTTTGTAGAAGTCATGAAAGAGATGCCGATCACATTAATGACCAGACCTTTTGGTAAAGAAACTCTTTCTATTAGAATTTTTGAAATGACCTCTGAAGGAGAATGGGAGCGGGCGGCACTTCCCTCTTTATTTCTCGTCATTATAAGCTTAGTACCAACGATTCTTCTTTTTATTCAAAGTGAAAAAAGCCATGGCAAATAAAATTTTAGATTTAAAAAATATCTCTTTAAAACTGGAGAACCATCAGATACTAAAAGACGTCTCTTTAGAACTTGAAGATGGGGATATCGCTTGCTTGCTTGGTCCCTCTGGTTGTGGAAAGACATCTTTACTTCGAATTATAGCGGGTCTAGAAGAACGAAGTGATGGGAAAATTATTTTAAATAAAAAAACATGTCAGGACACAGGTCTTTTTCTACCTCCCCAAAAAAGAAAAATTGGCATGGTTTTTCAAGACTACGCTCTTTTTCCACACCTGAGCGTTAGTGAAAATATCACTTTTGGGCTGGGGCATTTGAAAAAAAATGAACAAATTGCAAAACTTGATGAAATGCTTGAATTGGTAAAATTAGGCCCTTGGAAAGATAACTACCCCCATAAACTTTCAGGAGGTCAGCAACAGCGCGTGGCCCTCGCACGAGCTCTAGCACAGTCACCTTCGATTCTTTTACTAGATGAACCCTTTTCAAATCTTGATACAGAACTTCGCTATCAGCTCTCTGAAGACGTAAGAAATATTTTGAAACAACTAAAAATGACCGCTATTCTCGTGACTCACGATCAGACAGAGGCCTTTTCATTCGCCGATAAAATCGGTGTAATGAAAGAAGGAGTCATTCAGCAGTTTTCTGCTTCATACGATCTCTATCATTCCCCCCAGACTCCTTTTATAGCAAGTTTCATTGGTGAAGGCGTTATTGTCCCAGGAAACCTCGTAAAGGCCTATATGCCCTCATTAGATCATTCTATAAATGGATCTATTTTAGTCAGACCAGACGATATTACTCACGATGATGATTCACTTTTAAAGGCCCGCATTTTTAAAAAAATCTTTCGTGGATCACATTTTTTGTATGTTTTAGATTTTGATAATGGCCTGCGGGTTTTATCCCTGGTTCAAAGTCACCATGATCATAATATTGGAGATTTAATTGGTGTCCGTATAGAGATTGACCACATTGTAGAATTTACACACCCCACTTAAGACTTGTCGCAATACTCATAATACGATATCTACCCCACATCAATCCTCCATAAACTTTTTAAAAAAGGAGCTCTATTTATGAAATCACTATTACTAGCTATGACTTTTGCATTATCATCAGCAGCTTTCGCTTCAACTCCAGCTACAGTTGCAGTAGAAAATTTTCTAGCTAACGGCGAGTACACTGGGCTAAACGGATCTGAAAAATGTTCAGTAAAAATCGTAACAGCTGATACAGCAGTTTCAATTTTTATCGCTAACAAGAAAAACTCAATTGGATTCACAGTTGTAGATTCATCTTATGACTATAACGTAAATAGCGTAACTGGAGAGCTTTCAGCTACTCAAAAATTAAATGCTCCTTACTACCTACAAGGTGCTTCAAAAGTTTTAAACATCACTCGTAATGATGACAACTCTGAAGTTTCTTTCTTCATTTCTACAATCGCTATGGACCACAGAGGAAATGACATGAGCACATACGCTACATGTACAATCGCTAGATAATTTTTAGTTTTGAATTTTATATAAAAAAAGGGCAGCTCTCAGAGCTGCCCTTTTTTTTGTTAAATTTTTAAAAAGTCTTAGTTAGCTACTTAATTAGCGACTTCCATTCCTCTTGCACCTTCCACAACCGTAAGGTTTGGAGTAACTGCTTGAAGGAACTTCTCTGGGTTCGTAAGATCAAGAGCAACTTTTAACACTTGGTCTACGTGGTCACATGGATGAATGTCCAGTCCTGATTGGATTTCTTCAGGAACCTCAGCAAGATCTTTTACGTTTCTAGCTGGGATGATAACCGTTTTAACTCCTGCGTGTTTAGCAGCAAGAAGTTTTTCTTTTAGACCACCGATTGGAAGTACTCTACCTCTAATTGTCACCTCTCCAGTCATTGCTACGTCCTGACGAACTGCAATTCCCGTGATCGCTGATGTTAGAGCAGTAACCATTGTCACACCTGCTGAAGGTCCGTCTTTTGGAGTCGCCCCTTCTGGTACGTGAATATGGATATCATTTTTTGTATACCATTCAGCACTGATTCCAAGCTTAGGAGAGATTGCTCTCACGTAAGAAAGAGCAGCTTTAGCAGACTCTTGCATTACTTCACCAAGTTTACCAGTAATCTGGATCTTCCCGTTTCCTTCTACTGTCACTACTTCAATATGAAGAAGTTCACCACCAACTGACGTCCATGCTAATCCGTTTACCAGACCAACTTGAGAACCAGCTTCGATGTCTGTGCTATCGAAACGACGAGGTCCAAGATATTTTGGAAGTTGTTTTGAAGTTACATTGAATTTCTTCCCTGCTGGAACTTCTTTTGTAACAACTTCAGTAGCAATTTTTCTTACAACAGTATTAACAAGTCTTTCGAACTCACGAACACCAGCTTCTTTTGACCATCCACGTACGATGTCGATCATACATGAATCACCAATTTGAACTTCGTGCTCTGTTAACCCGTTAGCTTTAACAGCTTTCTTCAATAGGTATCTCTTCCCGATTTCTAGTTTCTCTTGTGGAGTGTAACCAGAAAGGTGGATGATCTCCATACGGTCTCTTAGTGGACCTGGAATTTTTCCTAAATCGTTAGCCGTCATTACGAACATAACTTTCGAAAGATCGTATTCAACTTCGATATAGTGATCAGCAAAGTTCTTGTTTTGTTCCGGGTCTAATACTTCAAGCATTGCTGCTGAAGGATCGCCACGCATATCAGATGACATTTTATCGATCTCATCTAGAAGAATAAGTGGATTAGATGTTCCGGCCTTTTTCATGGCCATCATGATCTTCCCTGGCATCGCTCCTACATAAGTTCTTCTGTGTCCACGGATTTCAGATTCATCACGTACTCCACCAAGGGCGATACGTTGGAATGATCTTCCTAGAGATTCGGCCAAGGACTTCGCGATTGAAGTCTTACCTACCCCTGGAGGTCCTGATAGACATAGGATTGTTCCTTTTCCTTCTTCTTTAACAAGTGAGCGAACTGCTAAATATTCAACAATTCTTTCTTTAACATCTTTCATTCCGAAGTGGTGGTCATCAAGGATTTCTTTTGCACGAGCAACAGAGTTGTTATCTGTAGTGTACTCATCCCATGGAAGTGAAAGCATCCAATCAACGTAGTTTCTAACAACAGCTGATTCAGCTGACATTGGAGACATTGATTTAAGTTTTTTAATTTCTTTAGCCGTTTTCTCACGAGCTTCTTCTGGCATTTTCTTAGCAGCAAGTTTTTCTTCCATTTCCTGGATGTCAGTCTTACCGTCGTCTTTCTGGCCTAATTCCTTTTGAATAGCGTTCATTTGCTCATTCAAATAGTATTCTTTCTGCGACTTTTCCATCTGAGTTTTTACTCTCGTACGGATACGTCTTTCAACGTTGATGATTTCGATTTCACCTTGCATTTTTTCAAGTAGAAGCTCAAGACGTCTACCTACTTCAACTGCTTCAAGGATTTCTTGTTTTTCAGAAATTTTCATCGTTAAGTGAGCAACCATGATATCTGCTAAACGAGAAGGATCCGTAATCGAAGAAATGCTCATTAGAAGCTCTGGCGGAATTCTCTTATTAAGCTTCACATACTGTTCAAAGATTCCTTTGATGCTTCTGATAGTAGCTTCAAGAGTAACTGGGTCACGAGTTTCTGATACGCATTTCTCGACTTCCGCGAAATAGCCTTCGCTACCCGATTCAAAACTTTTAATACGTGCGCGGTACTTACCTTCGATCAACACTTTTACAGTATTGTCTGGAAGACGAAGCATCTGAATGATGTTTACAACAACACCTGTTTCATAGATATCTTCGCGATCTGGATTAAGAACGCTTGCATCTTTTTGTGTAACTAGAAAAATTTCATTGTTGTTTCTTTGTGCTTCTTCTAAAGCTGAGATTGATTTTTCTCTACCTACGAAGAGAGGTACCACCATGTGTGGAAAAATGATCATGTCCCTAAGCGGTAATAATGGGAACTTTTTAGACTCTGAAAAACCTTGAGACATAGTACCTCCTGCACTATTTGTTACCTCCTTCCTATCCCTAGGCTCACTTCCTGATTCCTTTTGGGATATGAAGGGTCTAATAAAATGATGACATATATTTCGTTCCTTTTGCAAAATAAAAGAAATGGTATAAATTGCTTTTTTTCGACAATAAAACAAATTGAATACGGGCAGGTTTTGTAGTGTATTAAAGCACTCTCGCGGCTAACTAAATGTATTTCCTGATATTCGTTGTAGGGGCAGATTGTAAGAAAGTGTAAGTTGAATAAAATTCGGTCGTATAGGTGCAAAAATGCACCTATATCCGACTGAATTTAACTGTGAAATTTTTAGCTAGCGCGACCTTCGACTGTATACTTCAGGTCCTCTACAAGTGAATTAAGCTTGCGAGATTGTCCCGAAAGTTCTTCAGCAGAGAAGGCCATTTGTCTTGAAGAGTCCGCATTCATTTGTGTCGCTTGATCTAACTGTCCCATCGCTTTTGAAATTTCTGTGATCCCTTTACTCTGCTCTTCAGAGGCAATTGTGATATCTGAGACCATTGTATCAACTTCATGAACATGCCCTACGATATCATCGAGAACATCGTTACAGCGTCTCGCGACTGCGATTCCCATTTCAACTTTTTTCTTTCCTTCAATCATCAATGCACCAACTTCTGACTTCGTTGTATTAACGATTTTTTCAACTTTCGTTGTACTCTCCGTAAGCATTGTTGAAATTTCCTGAGCTGCATTTCCACTCATCGTCGCTAGACTTCCAATCTCTTCTGCTACAACTGAAAATCCCTTACCTTGTTCACCTGCTCTGGCCGCTTCAACAGAAGCGTTGAATGATAACAGCTTCGTTTGGAAAACGATTTCGTTAATGACTTTCGTTTTATTAGAAATCTCGTGGATCACTTTAATAATTTCTTCGATATTGGCATTACTTTGTTCAACAGACGTCATCATATTTTGATTTGACTGATGAATGTCTTCGATCGCCGTAATCATCTCCTCTACTGATTGCTTACCAAGCTGTGCTGAGTCCGCGCTTTTTTTAGAAACAATATTTGATTGGTGAGCATTTTCCTGGTTCTTTTTAACCATCGCTGAAAGCTCCTCAGTCGATGCTGTCGTTTCTTGAATAGCAGCGGCCTGCTCATTAACACTCGAAGAAAGCTCTTCACTTGAATGAGCAATATTATCAGAGGCCTTTGAAACGATATCTGATCCTTCTGACAAACTCATGGCCAAATCGCGAAGCTGTTTAGTCAGGCTTGTTGAAATGAAATACGCCACAAAAGCACCAAAGATAACACCTAAGGCAACTGTGACCATAGTAATTCTATCGGCAAGCTTCGCTGTTGCAGTGGCCTTATCAGACCATATTTTAGATTGGCTTACTTGAAACTCTATTAACTCTTCCATCGCTTTAAAAAAACCGTCGCGCGACTCCTTTAACTGATTTCTATAGATGTCTCCAAATTTGACCAGGTCTTCTTCTTTTGAAGATTTTGCATATTGAGGCATTTCTTTAAAAAACGGTTGCATTTTTTGCCAGTTAGAATTTACTCTCTCGTATATTTCAGCTTCACCTTCTACAAAGGTAACCGCTTCATAAGTCAGGCGGTATTTTTCATAGTCAGCGATTTTCTCAGCAACGGCATGATCAATGCGCTCAAAATCTTTTGGTGAGTTTCCTTTAATCGTATACTGCAACATTCGTCTTAAAGTTTCTCTAGAACTTGAATCAAGATGTTGTAAATAAATTGCATTTGGGAGATTGATTTTTGTCACATGCTCATACTCTGCTGACGTTTTATTTAACATGTAGATATTCACAGCACCTACAAATAAAATTAACAGCATCAAACACCCAAACGACGCCCTCAATTTAAAATTTAAACTTCTATTCTTGAACATAATCTTCCCCTGGAAAATAAACCTCTGAGACTATTATCGTTTTAAATTCAAGAACGCTGACATAATAGAAACTCAATTTTTGACAAATTCAGTTTGGAATAAAACTGCCTCTAAATGTGGTCTTTCTATAGGGAAGAAGTTTTATTTTTTTGATTTTTTTATTACACCTACAATATTGTCAGGTTTTCGCCATAAACTCATTCCTAAACTTATGCAGTTTAAAAAATCTACAATCTAAATTTATGACCATTTTTTGAGCTATCGTTTAATTAGAGAAAAAAAAAGACCACCCTAAGGTGGCCTTTTAAATTTAGCATTTCATTTTTTACATTAAGCTGATTCGATATTTTTCTTCGGTGCAACTGCTGCTGTCCCCGCTGCTGCCGGAACTTTTCTTGGCCCTTCAACAACTTTTGGAGTTCCTCTACCAGTTACAGACTCAACCGTAATGATAACCTTGCAAACTTTATCGTTTGCCGGGATGTCATACATTACGTCCAGCATAGACTGCTCTAAAATCGCTCTTAAACCACGCGCTCCAGTTCTTCTTTCAAGGGCCTGACGAGCAACTTCTCTTAGTGCTTCTGGTTCGAACTCAAGCTCGATTCCTTCGTACTCAAAAAGTTTTGCGTATTGTTTTGTTAGAGCATTTTTTGGCTCAGTTAAAATGGAAATCAGGGCCGCTTCATCAAGCTCTGTTAACATCGCATTGATGGGAAGACGTCCAATGAACTCTGGGATTAGACCGAATCTTGAAAGATCTTCCGGCTCAATTCCACCAAGTTTTTCAATCACTGATTGATCAATAACCGACTTCTCTGCAACCAGACCCATTGGTCTTTTCGTCATACGTTTTTCGATGATCTTATCCAGACCTACGAAAGCTCCCGCACAGATGAAAAGGATATTTTTTGTATCAACCTGAATAAACTCTTGTTGAGGATGCTTACGTCCACCTTTAGGAGGGACAGAAGCGATTGTTCCTTCAACGATTTTTAGAAGTGCCTGCTGAACCCCTTCTCCCGATACGTCACGAGTGATTGATGGGTTTTCAGACTTTCTTGCAATCTTATCGATCTCATCGATATACACAATTCCGCGTTGAGCACGCTCAACATCGAAATCACAGTTCTGTAGAAGGTTTAAAATGATGTTTTCAACGTCTTCCCCAACGTACCCTGCTTCAGTTAATGAAGTAGCGTCAGCGATGGCGAAAGGCACGTTTAAGAACTTAGCAAGAGACTGTGCGATTAACGTTTTACCAGATCCTGTTGGACCTGCTAGTAGAATGTTTGATTTTGACAATTCAACTGCATCACCTTTACGTGAGTCACCTGTCTTGTGAGCAATTCTCTTATAGTGGTTGTGAACCGCAACAGAGATGATTTTTTTAGCTCTGTCTTGTCCGATAACATAGTTATCTAAGTGAGCTTTAATCTCATGAGGTTTAGGAACGTTATCAACGACTGCTTTTGCATTACTTTTTTGTGAGTCTTCAAAAATAATGTCGTTGCAAAGTTCGATACATTCATCACAAATATAACATCCCGGCCCTGCAATAAGCTTCTTAACTTCTTTTTGTGATTTCCCACAGAAGTTACAGTGAAGAGCACTACCGAAATTCGCTTTTTCTTTTGTCATTTTAATTTTCCTTATACGAGCACAAACACTATAATCTAATTATTTTTTAATCTTTCTTTCTGACTTATCAATAACAACGTCAATCAACCCAAGTTCGATTGCTTTGTATGGGTTAAGATAGTTATCACGATCAGTTTCTTTCTCAATTCTCTCCATTGTCATTCCTGAAGAAGAGTGACGAACGTAGATACCATTTAACTGCTTCTTTAGATCCTGGATTTCATTTGCTTGAATCTGGATGTCTGAAGCTTGTCCACGCGCTCCACCTAATGGTTGGTGAATCATAATACGTGAGTGAGGCATTGAGTGTCTGAATCCTGCTGCTCCCGCTGTTAAAAGTAAAGACCCCATACTAGCGGCCATACCTACGCAGTACGTATAAACCGGGCATGAAATGTGTTGCATAATATCGTAAATCCCAAGACCAGCGTAAACCGATCCCCCTGGGCTATTGATATAAAAATGAATTGGTGCTTCTGAATCAGATTGCTCTAAAAAAAGCATCTGCGCGATCAGAAGGTTCGCTACTGTATCGTTAACTTCTGTTCCCAAAAACACGATTCTATCAAGAAGAAGTCTTGAATAAATATCATATTGTCTCTCCCCTCTAGCTGTTTGTTCAATAACAATTGGATTAGGGATATAGGCTTTTGGATCCATTTTTTTCTCCATCGGTAGGTTTGGTCGCAATTTATTACATTTCGTTAATTTATCGGCATGGCACACTGAGATCTTTAGATATAAAGCTTACTCTTTTAACAAAAAACGACAAGGTATAAGTAATGGTTATTTCTGGTTTTTAAGGCATTTAAAGGCCATCTCTATCAATTGCGAACTTACTCTTTTCTAGTCGGATTTTATGGAATCTTTCCCTTCTCAAGGCCGATGGAACGACTCCTGTACTATATTTCCAACTCACATAATCAAACTTTAGAAAATGAGAATCTCTTGGAGAAAGTAAATTCTTCATAGGGAAAATGACTTTGAGACGAATGTTCTTATTTGAGTGCTTGAACTTATCTTGTAATTTCTTCAGCCCTCAAAATTAAAATTGAAAAGTCGTCCAGACTGGTAGATAAAGCTCAAAATCTTTGGGGGATGGGAAACAAATGAATATCGACGGGGAAAATCTAGTTAGTCTAGATCAATGGAAAAACGCGAAGAGAGAAGGAAACTTTTCTGATTACCTTAAAGTTTTAAGTTTTAATGATCTTATTAATGAATCAGACAGCCTGATGGATCAATTAAAAAGAAGTGAAGAAGTTGAAGATTTATTTTCGAAAACACGCGTGATGATGAATGAATTCACGAATCGTTTAGAAAAAGAATCAAGACACCTGGCAGACTCTGTAAAAGATTTGAAGAAGCAGATCGAAGATAAGCTTCACTAGTTCCATGAAATTTCTATTCTTCTGAAAGAACCATCAGAGGAATAGAAATTATTAGTTTTCTAAGGACACACATTCGTTGTCAATAAACCTGCTCTCAAATTCGATCCACCTGCTGTTGAAAATGATCCACCTACAAAAATTGAAGTCGCACTTGAAGTTATACTGTTCACAGTACTATTTACGTTAGGATTCCATGTTTTCAGATTTCCCGTATTGAGAGTTGTATCCAGAGCAGCGGAATAAGACCTTGACGTGCCTGAGATATTTGTAAATCCACCACCAATATATAAAGTTGTCCCACTTCCAGTTATTGCATTTATAACACCGTTTGCGCTTGCACTCCAAGCTGTCGCATTATTCGTGTTTTGTGTTGTATCAAGAGCGGCAATACGAGTACGAGACTGTCCACCAATCATCGAAAAATTTCCACCAACATACAAAGTTGTTCCAGAAATATATAAAGAAATAACCGAAGCATCACTGCCAGGGTTCCATGCTGTCGCATTGTTACTGCCAGTATCAATCGCTCCTATATAGGCCCTACTTTGTCCGCCGAGACTTGAAAAATATCCTCCGACGTATAAAGTGTTTCCTGATAAAGCTATTGTTTTAACAATTCCACCCGCTCCTGGATTCCACGCTGTAGCAGTATTACTGTTGGTATCAAGTGCAGCGATATAAGATCTCGAGAGTCCACCGATAGTAGAAAAAGGCCCCGCTGCATAAAGAGTTGTTCCCGATATGGCCAGAGAGTAAACGTTAAGATTTGCTCCTGGATTCCATGCTGTTGCAGGATCGTTCCCCATCGTTGTATCAAAGGCCGCAATATTATTTCTATTAAGTCCACCTATTGATGCAAAGGCCCCTCCTACGTAAACCTTGCTGCCAGCAACAGCGATCACATTAGTTGTACTAGCACTAGGAATTGGATTCCATGCAAGAGCATTGTTTGTATCAACAGCTGTATCAAGAGCAGCAAAATTAGTTCTTGCCTGTCCTCCAATCATCATAAAATCCCCAGCGGCATATAAAGTCGTTCCTGAAATTCCCAGAGACTGAATACTTCCATTAGAATTGGGATTCCATGCCAATGCATTATTGATATCTACTGCGGTATTAAGAGCGGCAATTCGATTTCTGGTCTGACCACCTACACTAGTAAACCCCCCTCCAATGTATAAAGTTGATCCAACTAACGCCATCGCATCAACTCCACCATTAGCAGATGGGTTCCAATTTTTTATATTATTTAAATTAAGAGTTGTATCAATGGCCGCAATGTAATTTCTGAAAACACCACTCAAGAGATTAAAGCTTCCACCCACATACAATGTTGTTCCCGATAAGGCCATTGAGTACACTGGACCTGAGGCATGTACACTCCATGATGTGGCATTGTTAGTATTTGTTGTTGTATCAAAAGCAGCAAGAGAATTTCTAGAAACTCCGCCAACAGTTGTAAAAAAGCCTCCGGCATAAACTCGACCAGCATTAACAGCAATTGCATTCACAGTGGTATTCACAACCGGCGCCCAAGCAGTGGCATTGTTAGTATCGACAGTCGTATCAAGTGCAGCTAATTTTCTTCGTGCTTGCCCACCAATAGATTCAAAAACCCCACCAACATATAAAGTGGTACCAGACAAAGTTAAGACATTAATAACACCATTAGCATCTGGATTCCATGAGGTCGCATTACCTGTCGTCGTAGATACTGCTGCAAGATTGTTTCTGCTTTGTCCACCAACGGTAGCAAAGCTTCCTCCTAGATATAATGTCGTTCCGGATATCCCCATACCTGAAACATAGCCAGTGCCAACCAGATTAGCATTCCATGCTGTTAGATAGGTCGTAGTAGAAGTTGTATCCAAAGCTGCCACTCGATTTCTCATCTGACCATCTACAATTGAGAAATCTCCACCAATATATAAAGTTGTCCCAGACAATAGTATGGATTTCACTGAATTATTAACTGGAGGAATCCAGTTAGTAGCGTTGTTTACGGCAACAGAAGTATCAAGTGCTGCTAGATTCGAACGGGATGCTCCACCAATAGTAGAAAAACTTCCACCGGCATATAAGGTTGTTCCAGAAACAGTTATGGTCCTCACCGTGGCATTTGCAGATGGATTCCATGCTGTTGCATTATTTATATCTGAAGTCGTGTCAATCGCTCCAATGCGAGCTCTTGATTGACCACCAAGAGTCGTAAAACTTCCGCCAACATATAGGGTTGTTCCATCTAAATAAAGTGCATAAACAATCGAATTAGCACCTGGATTAAAAGCGTGCACGGTTCCATTTGAATTAATCCTTGCTATACGACTTCTGGTGTATCCACCGACAGAACTAAACTGCCCCCCGATATACCAGCCACCACTTCCATCAGGGATGGCCACTTCAACAACTCCATCTACATTAGGAAAGCTCACATTCGAGACACCTGAATTATCAAACTCAGCACCACTAGTCTTAATCCATCCACTATTAACTGCAGTAAAATTTCCTCCTGCATACAATGTCGTTCCATCAATCAGAAGTGAACGAACAACATCACTCATATTTGGATTAAAGGCCTGCAGACTCCCAGATGTATCAACTGCCCCAATATAATTTCGACCTTGCCCAGCTAGCTGAGTGAAATCTCCTCCTATGTAAAGCGTGCTTCCTGACAAGGCCAAAGCACGAACGGTACCATTAGCTCCTGGATTAAACGCATGAAGTGTTCCATCACTATTGATTCGAGCAATTCGATTTCGAGCAGATCCGCCAACAGAAGAAAAATTGCCACCGATATACCAACCGTTGCTTCCGTCTGGAATGACTACGTTGATGTTTCCACTCACAGCTGGAAAATTTTGATTAATGACACCTGAACTATTAACTTCAACTCCATTACTTCTCACCCATCCTTCATTCACCGCTGTAAAACCACCGCCAGCATAAAGAGTTGTTCCAGACAATGCCAAAGCGTCAACGACCCCACTCACGTTGGGATTAAAAGGAAGGACATTACCACTTGAATCGAGTGCCGCGATATTATTGCGGGGTACACCTTGAACACTCGTAAAAGAGCCACCGATATAAGTTGTTGTCCCATCAACTTGAATGGCATTAACACTTCCACCACTACTCAATTTAATATTTGGCCCATAGGCCATAGAGCAACTATAACTATTTTTCCAAAACCCAATATTAGCTCTTTGAGCATAAAGATTCGTGTTCATAAAAATACAAACAAATAAGATTAAAAGTAATTTCATTTTTTAAAACCCTGTGATCCAAGAAACATAAACAACTGTTCCAATTCGCTGAAGAGAATAGATCGTGTGAGAGCTGGCCGTTCTAACTGCATTAGCAGGTATAAATCGGTATGAAACAGTTCCTGCATCATCCCCTGTAGTCGTCGTGCTAAAAGTGCATTGAGTAGTACCTGTGCCAGTGACAGCTAACGTGTAACTACCTCCATCACGAAGATTGGCGAAAGTTATATTTGATCCACAGTCAAAAGTTGTTGTTCCAGAGTTACCTCCTACCCAATCAACTGCTCCAGTTGTTAAAGAAAAAGATTTTGATCTAATTTGTCCTTCAACGTTTAACTTAGTGTTTGATCCTGGAGTTGTACTCCCCACACTTACATTCGATCCCGAAACAGCAATCGGAGAATTTCCCAATACTGCTGCAGCACTATAGTAAGGGATATAGTTAACAGTTCCCGAACCAGTTAATGTACCAGAAGGTAAATCTCCTGTTGTGATAGGCCCAAATAAAACTCCAGTGACAGATCCTTTTAAAAAATTACCTGCAGTTGATGTTGTCCATGTTGGAGCACCTGTTGTAATAGCACTCAAGAGTACACTAGGAGTGGCCGTGGTTGGCAAAGTCCCAATGGCAGAAGTTCCATTTCCAAAAAGAAGTTGATTCACTCCTAAAGTTGTCGCACCTGTTCCACCATTGGCAACGGCAACAGTTCCAGAAACATTAGTCGCTGTAAAATTCCCAGAACCATCACGCTTTACAATTGTGTTTGCTGTATTTGAAGTTGTCGCTGCGTTTGCTAAGTTTGCACCTGCTGCAATGTTCGCTGCGGTCACACCACCAACTTGAGCAACAGTCGCAGCCACAGAACCTGATCCTGAAGCCGTCACGTCGCCTGTAAGAGCAGTAACTCCCCCACCTGACGGAGTTACCCATGAAAGAGTTGCATTAGTTGCCACTCCATCTGTCGATAAAACTTGTCCTGCTGTTCCTTGATTCACTGGCAATGTATAAGTCGTTGAGCCTGCCGCTGCTGCCGGAGCAAAACCAACATAACCAGATGTTGCTCCTGATAATCTCAAAGTTCCTTTCACATCAAGAGTTGAACCTGGAGTCGTTCCAATACCTACATTTCCATTATGATCAATTAACATCCTCTCAACTGTTACAGCTGTATTATTAGCAACAGTACCAAAAGAAATACGAGACCCTTTATTTGTTCCCGTCCAAACTTGTGATGTTTCTAAAGAAATCCCTGGTGAGCTGGAGTTCGATGACCAGTTTGTTCCATCAAAACCATATCCAATCAAATTGACAATTGCTTTACCGGACGTCAACGCAGTCGGAGCGGCCTTTGTTCCTAGAGCTCTGTAACCAATGAAATATGGTGCTTCAGTTGCTGAATAAACTCTAGTGGCGATACGTCCACCAAATGTAGTCCCTTCGCCTTCAATGATAAGTCCTGCTCTACTAGGCTGAGGAGTGCCATTAGGTTGAGTACTAGAAATGACGACCGTTGTATCTGGTGCTGTTGTTCCAATTCCTACATTATTTCCTGAAAGCATAATTGGTGAATTTTTAAGTGTATCGGTCGTGTCGTATACAGGAATATAATTAGCAGTTCCTGCACCTGAGAGAATTCCGGCCGGCAAATCAGTTACATCAAGAGGCCCGAAAGTAACCCCCGTCACTGATCCTTTTAAAACATTTCCTGCCGTCGATGTTGTCCATGCTGGAGCACCTGTCGTCACTGTACTTAAAAGAACACTTGGCACTGTTGTCGTTGCAAGAGTTCCAACAGCTGACGTTCCATTTCCAAAAAGAAGTTGATTCAATCCTAAAGTTGTCGCTCCTGTTCCACCGTTGGCAACGGCAACAGTTCCAGAAACATTAGTTGCTGTAAAATTCCCAGAACCATCGCGCTTCACAATCGTGTTTGCGGTGTTTGAGTTTGTCGCTGCGTTTGCTAAGTTTACACCAGCAGCAATATTGGCCGCTGTCACTCCACCAACCTGGGCCACTGTTGCGGCCACAGATCCTGTGCCTGTTGCTGTCACATCACCAGTAAGGGCCGTGAATCCAGCTGAAGGCAGACCACTAATCTTTATAGCTGGGATAGCACCATCTGGGATATTTAACTTTGAGTAATCAATCGCTGCCGCTGTATTAATGTCAGCGTTCACAATTGTTCCATCTGCAATTTGAGCACTGGTTATTGTTCCAGTAATTTTACTTGCTGAAACTGTATCAATCTTCGCATCTGTTACGGCACCTGCTGCAATCGAAGATGTCGTCACAGATCCAGCTCCACCGCCGGATAGATCATCCCCTGCTACCCAATTGACTCCATCGAACTTTAACACTTTTCCAGCAACTGGGGCCGTTGGAAAACTTACGTCTCCCAACAGATCGAGAGTGTAATCTCCATGTTGAGCAGTAATCGTTCCGTGTCTTCCATAAACAGAAAGCACGGCCGATGAATTATCTATTTTCTGCCAAGCACTTCCATTAGAAACTAACCAGTCTCCGACAGCGAAACTAACTGTCGCAATCGTCCCATCATCACTGATGATATAATAAGCGCCCGTCGGTTGGATCGCAGGCCCTACTCCTGGATTTGATGAAGCATCAAATGTTCCAAGATAATTTAATCCAGAAGCCGGACGTGGCTTCCACGTGCCAGAAACAGCATCGTAGGAAAGAACATCTTTGTCTGCAACTGGAGCGGCACAATTAAATCCTTTACCATTTAAAGTTGCATTACAAAGAGAGAAATCGATTGGAAAAGTTGCGCTGGCGTTTGCATTCGAAATAATCAGATTAAAGATTTTTGAGACATCAAAAGAAAAAGCACGGACAGAATTGGCAATGATCTTCGTTGCAGTTTTAGATTCGATAGAAAAGTTTTCATTAAAGGCAGTCCCACCGACTTTCACATCAGTTACTCCACTCAACCCGCTTCCCTCAATCACTAATTGGTTATTAACGATTTGTACTGAAGAAATACTTGCTTGTAGCAAAGTAGAATTGCTCTTTTTATTCATGCTTACCGAAATTTCGCTTTTGTTTGGCACACAAGCAATCGAAGCAAAAAGAAGAAATAAAATGGGTAAAAAATCTCTCATTAGTTTCTCATTAAGATTTTATGTATACCTAAGTATAGCTTCTAAATGTGAAACGGTTTTACTAGGGAACAAAATTCCCGAGCGACAAAATCTATTTAACCTATTGATAAATTTGATTCATTTAAAAATAATAAACAAATAGCCGAATGAATCTTTCACAAGCAGGAAATGCTTGTGAAAAAACTGACGAATATCAGACAAATGAGTTTAATTATTATTTTATATAAAAAAGAGGACCTACTTTATGTGATTTTTTTCACATAGAGTAACTTTAAAATTAATTGACTATTTTCTTCTACTTCCCTGGTCGTCGCGTGCGCAATATTCTTAAACGCTCAGAAAAGATAAGTTTTGGTTCACCTACAAGCTCACTTGATTCGTAAGTGTAATTGCCGTCAGTAGAGACTTTTATTCTCATATCAAACTTAAAAACATTTTTAAGAATTCTTGAATTTATATCCTTACAATAAAGATTAACATTACCTGACAAATATTTATAATTCGAAGTTAGTTCATCTGCTTTAAAATCCCAATGCAAATTAAAAAATTGTAGTGAATTATAGACCGTATGTTTATTGCCTAAACTCTCACACTTACTCATAAGTGGTTTAAAAAGATAAGTCGTATCTAAGCTCATATTTTTGAAAAGAAAATTTAATGTACCATCATCTGTATCACGACCAACACCTCTTCCCAAGGCCATGACCGTAATGGCCTTAACCTTAAAGTAAGTTAACTTACTTTGAACAAAATACGGAACTTCCATTGAGATCGTCTCTACGACTCGTCTAACTTCACTGCCTAACAATTCAAGTGAATCATGATCAACTACGCCATGGTGATGTCCAAGCTCATGAATAAGCGACTGGATCGCATGCCCTAGTTCAATGCGATTGTCTTCATTATCATAAAGCATTTTCATATTATAATAAATGGGACTCCCTACATAATTTCCAGTGATAGCAAGACGTTCTACACCATCAATCATGAAAAAATCTGGCGTGGGATGTACCGAATAAAATTTCAAAACACCAGCATCGATTTCTAACCTATGAGAGTCTTTAATTTTTATTAAAAGTTCTCTCTGCGTGGCACTGTTAGCGCATCTAAAACTCGATAAGCAGCGGTCAATAGCGTAAGGCAAAATCTTTAGGCCATATGTAAAATACTGCTCAATTAATCCTCCACCATTTCTAACCTCATCACCACCTTTGGCAAAAGTATTAAAAGAAAACGTTAGTGATAAAACCATTAACAATATTTTCATAGAATAGTCTCAGTCGGTTCTGATTTTGTAAGTGGAAAAAACTGGATATTTAAACGATAAACTTCTGTCGCCTCTTTTTCAGGAATAGTTTTTCCTAATTTGCGATGAAATGTATGAATCATTTTCTTTATTTCAGGAAGATTTTTTGGATTAATGACATAAGTGACAGTTGTAAAATCTCTTAACTCCACGGGAACATCTTCAAGAGCTGGTATTGCTTTCTCTATACTTTGTCTGTGGTGTTCACGAATTGAAGATGAAGGGATATCAACACTTGTAGTAAGTGGCATTGCAGTTCTAACTAACTTCCCCTGCTCTTCTTTTATTAATCCTAATTGCAACAATCGATTCAAAGAAGTTTCTGCCAACTCCAATGTAATACCAAGTCTTTCAGATATCCATTCGGCCGAGCATTGATTACGAGGAAGTTTTGCCAAACTTAAAATCGCCATGTAATGCCAATCCTTAATAAGTGAGAAATCTTCCTCACCCAAAAGGTCTCTTCCACGATCTGAATCTATTGATAAATCAGCTTTTAAGCGATTAATGACTTTTTGATCAAGTCCTAAGCCCTGCGCTAGCACTTCGACATTGGCCTGAGACAAGCACCTAAGCCCATTCATCACTTCACTGATTGAAGTCTTAGGAACACCAATGTCACGGGAAAAGGCCCTGATAGAATATGCAGGATTTCTCTCCTGGCGCTTCTTAAACTCAGTGACCAAAAACTCCTGGCAGTAG
>JBEIPV010000010.1:0-46772 GCA_040376855.1 Bacteriovorax sp. | reverse complement strand
ATTGGGAATATTTAATTTCGAGTAATCAATGGCCGCTGCTGCATTGATGTCAGCATTAACAATTGTTCCATCTGTGATTTGAGCACTCGAAATTGTCCCTGTTAATTTTGAAGTTGAAAGAGATGCAATTTTTGCATCTGTTACGGCACCATCTGCAATCTCGGTTGTGCTGACAGAACCTGCACCTCCGCCAGAAAGATCATCTCCTGCGACCCAATTTGTTCCATCGAACTTTAAGATTTTTCCAGCAACCGGAGCTGTTGGGAAACTCACGTCTCCTAACATATTTAAGCTGTAATCTCCTGCTTGAGCAGTGATCGTTCCCGATCTTCCAAAAACAGATAAAACAGCAGATGAGTTATCAATTTTTTGCCATGCTGATCCGTTGGAAACTAACCAGTCTCCTGAGGCAAAAGGTACGGCACCAATTGTTCCATCATTACTGATGACATAATAAGCACCAGCTGGCTTGATCATAGGTCCTGAAGCTGGATTTGATGAGGCATCAAATGTCCCAAGATAATTTAATCCAGACGCTGGACGCGGCTTCCATGTTCCAGAAACTGCATCGTAAGCAAGAACATCTTTATCGGCCAATGGTGTGGCACAATTAAAACCAGCTCCATTAAGAGTGGCATTACAAAGAGAGAAATCAATTGAAAAAGTAGCACTAGCGCTTGCATCCGATAATATAAGATTAAAAACTTTTGAAATATCAAAACTGACTGCGTTTAATGAGTTGGCAATAATTTTGGTAGCAGTAATTGATTCAATGACAAAACTTCTATCAACAGAGTTTTCATTAATTTTTACATTTTTAACACCATTCAATCCACTTCCCGTGATGACAAGTTGATTGTTAATGATCTTCACACTTGAAACAGAGGCTTTTTCTACACCAACAGGTTTAGTACTGTTTGCATTTTTTTTCATATCAATCTTCAATCTACTTTGATCAGCAATACAGCCGACCAAAGAAACCATGATTAATATTAAAAATACAACAAACTTCATTTTCATCCTATTAAGATTATCTAATGGTTCTATTTTAACGATTTTCACCACTCCTTCTTATCGTTCTAAAATATTAATATGTTAGAATTTCCCCTGTTTTTTTCATTCTTAAAATTGCCCATTTTCAGAGGAGAATTGTCCGTTTTAGTCACCACACACATAGTCAGTATCCCTTACGAAATTACGTAAGACTCACTTTACTTACCTAAATTATTAAAATCTTAAATAGTGAAGAGAAAGTTATTCTGCTAGGATTTTTCCTTACTAATAAACTACATTAAAAAAAATGATTCATATCCTGGCCTTATTTTTTTCATTTCTCATTGCGAGTCCAGCTCTTTTCTCAGCTGAAAAGGTAATCTTTGCCTCACCTGAGCGTCTTCCTCCTAAGATTTTCAAAGAAAATGGAGTTCTCCGCGGGACCTACGTAGAGATCATTACTGCTGTTTGTAAGCGCATGAATGTCGAACCTGTCTTTATTCAGTATCCATGGGCACGTGCCGTATCGATGGTGAAAAATGGAAAAGTCGATGCGATCTTCCCTCCTTTTAGAACGAAAGAAAGAGAAGAGTTTTTATACTTCCCGGAAGAACCTATCAACCATACTAGAAATGCCCTCTTTGCCAGAAAAGCAAGAAAGATAAAAATCAACAAACTGGAAGATCTCCAAGGCCTTGTCGTCGGAGTCATTGACCAGTATTCATATGGGGCCGAATTCGATCGCGTTAAAAGCACTTTATCCGTCGATTTAAGCCGTACTGAAGAAATGCAGATCAATAAGCTTGCCCATCAAGGCCAGGTCAGAATGGACGTCGTAGCGGCCTCAGAAGAGCCCTTTAAATTCATAAGTCGAAATATGGGACACGCTTCTGACTTTGAAAGAGTGTATGTATTTTCTGAGACGCCTTCTTTCGTCGCTTTTTCAAAGGCCGGCGGAGAAAAGAATAAAAAATTTGCCATGGAGTTTAGCAGAATCTTAAAACAACTTAAGAAAGAAGGTGTTATCCAGGAAATCAATGACCACTATTTTAAATAGAGCTAGAACTTAGATTGGAACTGATACATAACCGTCGCCCCATCTTTTTCACTTTTTCCAACAGATAAAACCATCGAAGTATTTTCGCTGACTTTCTTTTGAAGGTTAAGTGAAACGGCCTGACCGACAGAATCTGAACGTGAGTAGTCTGTACTTAAGCGCAGTGACTTATCCAGTGCGACCCCTGAACTTACACCATATGTTTTCGTGCCCAAAGCATCCTCAGTGTACCTAATACCAGCATTGCTTAAATAACCCTGATCCAAGACATCAACTTTATAAGTTCTTGCCCCTTCACGTGTGAGTTCGACGTTTCCTCCAACAGAGCCATCACCTGCTTTATACTTGCTACCAAGATTAATAGCGGAAACACCTTCAGTATCAATAAAAGTCTTTGTTGTAATGTATTCATTATTATGGTCAGTGAGCCCAAGCCTGACAGATTGCTTATTCGTCACACCATCAGAAAAATCATTCGTATTCGTCTCAGTTGTATTACCAACCCCTGTACCTAATTTTAATTTTGAGTCATCAGACAGCCCAAAATCATAATTAACGACAGCATCAACTTTCTTTTTCCCATCAGTAATATTCTCACCTTCGAGAACAACAAATTTGTTACCATCTTTATCAGCTACGCTTACATTTGTTTCTTGCTTATTAAAAGCAAACTCTGTCTTATTTCTTAAATCCAGAGTGTCCGTAAGTGAGTACTTTGTTCCCATTGATCCAAAACCAATATCTGTAGGCAACACCATATTTTTAGTTTCTACGGTTGGCTTAAATTCAATATAATTGTCTTTATCTCCAGTTGCGATTCTATCTCTTGGAACATCTCCCAAAGCAGGAAGATTAAATCCGTTATCGTACTTATAATATTTCATGATGGCCTTACCATCAGGCATGATGACAACTTCAATAACGTTGTTGGCCTCAGCTCCCTCACCTTTATAATAGTAATGAACTTCCTTTCCACGACCTTCATAAAACTGAACATGATTGACGTCTGGAAGGGCCAGTGCTTGTTCTGCGGCCAATTTTAAAGAACCGCGTTCGTAAGACTCTCTTTCACCTGGAAGCATTGGATTGTAAGTCTTACAAGTAACATTATTGTCTTCGTCAGTTGACTTAACAGTGTAGTATAAAAATTTTAATTTTGTTAATGCTACCATTTTTTCATTGGCAGATTGAACATCCTGATCTTTTGTTTTTTCTACGATCTTATTAACTTCTAAAACCAGGTCAAGGTATTTTGGACAACTAGAACAAGGCTTAGCGTCTACATTTTCCTGGTAATACATTTTAGCTCGCGCATTTGGATCTTCTTCCAGCTTTTTTTGTGCGGCCCAAGCTTCCTTGATTTTTGAAGAAGCTTCACTAACAGTAGGATCTGATCCAGTTGTACTGACTTTTTGGTAAATCTGATCGTAAGAATCATTTTTGCGCAAACGAGTCGTCAGCGCTGTATCAGCGAATGCAGTTGTGGAAAAAATGAAGAACAACAAGATTAAACTTTTCACAGTCCTCTATTCGGTTGCTTTTTTCAATAATTTAGCAAACCTGGTTTGTTTAAGAATTACTTCTTCATTAACCCTTCATCTCCACAGTAAGAGGCCCCACGAGATTTTTCTTCTGCCGAATAATTATAAAGAAGACTTCCACCTTCTGAATTAGAAGAGGCCTTTGTTTTATCTATAATTTCGCTAGCATATTTTTCTGAAAGCATTGGACAACCTTGGCTTAATCCAAAAGGCCCGTCCGAGTCGATTGGTCGACCTTTTAAATTTGGATCATCAGAAGAAGCTGATTCCGACGGCATTTTAGGAAATGGATGAACAATAACTGCACGTGCAAAAGAATTATCATTTACACCTTGTTGTAATCCATGAAGCTTCATTGAGTATTTCCAGCGAGGATCAGATGATCCATTTCTTCTGGTACCTGTAATAAAAAATCCACGAGGAGTCGCATTGCTTCCTGAAACGTTCGAAGTCGCCTCAACCTTCATATCACTTTCAGGAACACCTTTTTTTCCACCATAACCATGGCCTGAAAAGTAAGTGTTAATTTTTCCCGTCTGCATATCGATAACATAGTAGCGGGACTTGTATAATGGTGCATTCAAATCGTTGATCGTGATATAACGTTGGTTATCGATCTTGATCCCTTTAGATCTGCTGGGATCTCCTGCTGCTTTGAAATTAGTATTTTTATTTTTATCAAAAAAGCATAAGGCCTGCTCTAAAGCAATCGGGTCTCCTCCAAGCTTTTTATAGTTGGCCATCATCTTTCCTCGAACAGACTCATCTTCCTCTTCTTCTTCCTCTTCTTCTTCATTAACGTTTGTGGCAGAAACTTGATCCTCATCGATAGTTGGAGGCTCCGGTGCAGGATCTTCTGCAGCAGTCACTCTGCCTACATTCTGATCCACGCATTGTCTTTCCGGTGGAGTGACAATGGTATTCACTTCTTTTGTCATATCAATATTAAGCATGCGTAACAGAGCTCTCCATGTCGCCGAAAAACTAATCTCTGCATGAACAGGAGCAGAAAATGTCATGAGCATTAATGATAAACAAAAAATCTTAGTCATTTGCTTTATCATTTTGTTACCTCTTTCACATCCTGACCATCTACTGCGATGACACTGCTGTCTTCGTAACAAAACTCATGTGCTGTATTTCCTTGAAACAAGCGAAATTGAATTTTCTCTACAGGAACTTTTTGTTTTTTAATTTCATTTATCAGATTGAATTCTGTACTCTTATTTTTAGTCAAGACGGCTTCAACTTTAGAGAGTTCATTGTTTTTATCGTCTTTCAAAACGATAGCGAGCTTGGTGAAAGCATCCTTTGATCTGATCTCTATGTTTGTCAGATTCCCTGAAACCTCAGACCATGTATCTAAGAGTGGCGATGAATTTTCACCCTTATCACCATACTTCCCAATAATATTTGCTTTTTGAGCGGAGCACTTAGGGACTTCTGCAAAGCTGAGCACCGGCAACAGTGTCATGGTTAAAATTAAAAGTGTTTTCACGCTATCCTCGATTTAATGAATCTATCTTAAGACCGTATCGGTTCAAGATTCGCAAAATTAAATAAAATCTCGATAGACATGTATCAAAGAATCTGATGAATTTCGTAAGTGAATGTTTTTAGGGGTGTTTTACTCTGGAATTCCCTTCACAACTTCTGTGATCCCCAGATCAATCAGAACATCCTTCTGCCTCGAAATGTGGCCTCTATAAATTTCGATTTTACTTTTAGGGATTTTTAGAACTTTTGATAAGAAGGAAATCACTTCAGCATTGGCCTCACCATCTTGTGGTTGGGCCTTTATTTTGACTTTGAGTCTGGGTGGCACTCCATAAAGACCAACAAATTCATTTTTACTAGCGCCTGGTTGTACGTAAATTTTCAAAATAGTTTTTGAATTATTTGCAACGATGTACTCTGCTTCTTTACTCATCTATTTAACTCTTTAGTTTCGCTTGTAAAAATCCCGAGTCTTTGCCACGCATTCAGCCTTTTCAATAAGAATCTCATCAGCTATAAATTTGATTGAATGATAAGTAAAATATTATCACATTCACGCCTTTTTCTTCTCATCATTTTTACAGCGTGTAATGCTTCTTCTGATTCTGCCCAAGAAACGAAACAGCGAGCAGATCAAATTATTTATCCAACGGTCTTAACCACCTATCCCATTGTCTTCGTCACTAATGTTCCCGTCGTCAGCATGCTAAGTCAGCTCAATGCATTTGGAAATCACGGCACTTCGATCGTTGATTCAATTCCCGGTGGAGATTTATACATCCGCTATCAGGATGGCGGCATAAAAAATATTACTGAGTCCGCAGGATTCGGCGTTCCTTCTTCAGAAATTCAAGAAGGAGCAAAACCCATTTCTGTCAGGCAGCCTACAGTTCACTGGAGTGGAAATAAAGTTATTTTCTCCATGATGCTTGGTGGGCCAAAAGAGCGCTTCGACAGGGCCAGTGAGCGTCGCTGGCAAATTTACGAAGCTGTAGGTCTTGGTCAATACGATGTCGTTTCCATCAGAAAAGTTCCCAATCAACCAACAAAATATAATAATTTCTCACCTGTTTACGGTGCTAATGATGATATCTTTTTTGTGTCCGATGCCCCTTTGTATGGCATGAAACATACCTACCCACAACTCGATGAATATGAATCGACTCCGACCAATACTGGTATCTGGAAAATTGATGTGAAAACGAATAAAGTTTCCATGATCCAGCATGCTCCGAGCGGATCGTTCGATTTATATGTAGATAGTTTTGGAAGAATTGTTTTTACGAAATGGGATCACTTAAAGCGCGATCAACAAGCAGATGCTGACAGATATGAAAATGGAATATACCGCGCCTTTGATTTTCCCAACGAAAACCCTGAAGCAAAACGCACGGCCTTTCCTGAGTTTGATGAAACAGGAAAATTAATTGCTGATAAAAATGGAGTCCTTTACGAATTATTCCCTGAAGCAAGAGCGGCCCAGGACCCAACTAAAGACCCCAATGAATCTATCAACAACTTAAATCAGTTTTTTGTCTGGCAAATTAATGAGGATGGCTCTGAAGAAGAAACGATCAATCATGTTGGACGTCATGAATTCGGCGGATCTTACATGCCGCCAGTTTTTTTAGATGACCCCAATTTAAGTGAGCTGATTCCCAATTATAGTGCCAACGCAAAAATGCGTGAGACCTTTTCTGGCAATGCCGGGATTTTTCAAATCAAAGAAGATATCGATAGACCAGGAACCTACTTAGGTACATACGCAGAGGAATTCGGCCGTGAAGCTTCTGGAAGAATTATCGAATTCACTCTTCCACCAGGAAAAAATCCTGAAGATGTAGTGGTGAAAGATTACACAAATTCAACGCTGGACTTTTTTCCAGACAGATCATCCATCAAACTTCCTAGTATGACCGGCCATTATAGAAACCCCATACGCTTATCAGATAAGAGTATTGTCGTGAGCCACACGCCTGAGTTTCGCTTAAATGCAGATGATTCAACTGACCCTGGAACCACCAGACCTCGCTATATTTTTCAACTAAAAAAATTAAGACCTAATCCATCTGGAACAGATATGATTGCCGGTGCTCCTCTTACGGGAGGAATCATCAAACATGTCCGCTGGTGGACTGATGCTGAAAAACCAAAAGAGTATTTAGGCCCTTTAAACGAAGTCGACCCCGTTGAGCTTCGCCCAAGACCAAGACCGACTCCCAAACTCATGGCCACTCATCCGATTGAAAAATCCGTTTTAGATGAAGAAGGAATTGATGAAGCGGAATTAAAAAATTGGATGAAAGAAAAAAAACTAGCTCTCATCGTTTCACGAAACGTCACCATGAGAGACAGAGCAGACGTCAGTCAACCCTACAACTTGAGAGTCCCGGGCGGTGTCTCCAACATTCCTAAGAGCGGAAAAGTGTACGACATTTCCAAACTGCAATTCATGCAAGGAGAACTAACCAGAAGCTATCAAAAACAAGATGGCCGAAGAGTTTACTCACGTCCAGTGCGAAATAATCTCACACACCCGGATATCGAAAAATTTTATAGTGGAAAAGGCAGTGTGGAATTAGGACTTGATGGCTCAATGGCCGCTTTTGTTCCGGCCGGAAGGGCCTTGAGCTGGCAGTTAGTTGATCCCAACGGAAAATCAGTTATCAGAGAACGTGTCTGGGTGAGTTTTGCTCCGGGAGAAATCAGAACCTGTGCCAGCTGCCATGGAGTTAATTCTCTTACCCATAACAAACTTCCCGAACCAACTAACAAACCTGAAGCTCTCAGAAATCTTATTAAAAACTGGAAAAGCTTAAAATAAAAAGGGCCGCAATTTCTTGCGGCCCTCCTATAATCACTACTGCGTCTGGCACTTACATGCCGGGGGGTTTAATCCACTTCTGCGTCTACTGATGTTGATGTCGATAACTCTCCCAGCTTTGGAAGGAGAAGATCCCCAACGTCACTGTAATCCATTTTTAACTTTAAGCTTACCGTGTGAGTCTTATTAAACAGACCACCTAATTTTGGTGCTCCCAAGCTCTCAAGGTCAACGTCAATTCTTGTAACTGATCCGTCGAACTTAGCAGAGAACTGAGATGGTTTAAGTGTCTTATTAAACTTCACTTCACCTTTCTTTGAAATATTAACGTCCAGAGCTGATCTTGCTTTATCAAATTTCCCATTAACAATAAAAGACAGTGAACGCTTATTTAAATCTACGTTTGTAATCCCTTGCGAGTTTACGCTGAAAAGATCAGCTTTATTGTATAGAGCAACTTTGTAGATCGCTTTAATTGTGTTGATCTCACCTTGAAGTGAATTCTTCACATCTCTTTTTACGAAAGCAACTGCTGGGCTTCCCGCTTCTTCTTTACCTGTAATTTCCATCTCACCTTTCTCGCTTAATCCAACTTTAAATGTTGAAGCAGCATCAGCTGATTTAGCATCAAATAAAACTTGAACGTTGGCCTGGTGAGTTCTTAGTGTAACTACGTATGGAACCTGAACATCTTTTTTGCAAGCGTATGGAATTTGCTTGTAAAGAGTTTCATTTTTACATTCATTTACGACATATGGAATTTGTGAACAAACTTGTTGAGCTGGAATCCAGTCACACTGTTGACGAGGACGGTTTTCACAAACTTGGTGTGGACGACTGACTTGATTACATACCTGACGAGAAGGTCCTTCAGAACACTCTCTTTCCTGGTAAGGAACTTGTCTGCACTCTTGTCGACCTGGAGAATTCGAGCAAACTTGTCTTGGTGGAATTTTTTCACATTTATTTTCGCCATTAGGAGCACGGTGACACTCAACACGTCCCGGTTCAGTGTGACATTGCTGTCCTCCACCTACAGTCGTACACTCACGTCTATAGTTAGTGACGACACGACAAACATCCGGCCCTCTTTCATAATGGCATTCATTTTCATAACGGTACTCTGTTCTGCAAACTTGATCATAAACAGTACGACATTCCTGACGTCCTGGTTCTGTACGACACTCTTGACGGTATTTCGTCACATCTCTACACACATTTTCAATATAAGGCTCTTGACGATAGCAAGTTGAATCAACAGTCTCTGTCTTATAACGAGTCTCTCTTAAGAAATTTTCCAGATCAAAGACCTCTTCTCTTTGATTCTCGAATCTAAATGACTTTGAAGTTTCTGCATGAGCGATGTTTAATAATGACATTATTAAAATCGCAAGCAGCATGTGTGCTTTTGATACCATTTCGTCCCCCTTTGACTACTTTTTAGTTTTGGCAGGAGTAGTGTACGCAAATGGTATGCCATTAGATTTTATTGTTTCAAGTGCGTCAAGTGAGGAGAATGATGATTTCTTTTTTTGGATCTCTGTATGTTGAAATGGCCCCAGTGCTAGAGTGGCACCGGCCATATTCTTTTTACAAAATCTCTAGCACTAACTCAGAAGGCCTGGCGATGATGGCCTTATCATCGTGAATGAAAATGGGCCTCTCGATTAAAACGGGATGCTTCATTAGAACTGCAATCCATTCTTTATCTGATAATGTTTTTCCTGAAAGCTTCAGCTCTTTATAAACATCTTCTTTGGTTCTAATCATTTCTTCATAAGACAGATTTAAAAGTTTAGGCAAATGAGAAAGCAGTTTTTCTTTTAAACCATCTTTTAAATAATCGACAGTATCAAATTGAATACCACGCTCTTCCAGAATATCTTTTGCGCCTCTTGATTTTGAGCAACGTGGATTGTGAATGAGTATTGATTTTTGCATTTCCAATTTTTTCCTTTTCAAGTTAACCTAAATTATAATTTATTTTATCAAACATTCTTTGTATTGATTACCAAAAACATTCACACATACAGACAGAAAGGAGTCACCAGTGATTAAAAAACTATTATTCAAAACAACCCAAGAAAATTCACTTTTCAACGAAGCCTCAATAACAGCTCTAAGAGTTATTGCAGGACTTTTAATGGCCTTTTTACATGGCTCTGGAAAAGTTCCTCCAAGTGAGCAGCTAATCGGTGGAGTCAGTGGTCTTGGTTTTCCTGCTCCAACTCTTTTTGCATGGCTAGCAGGTCTTGCTGAACTACTTGGCGGAATCTTTATTGCAGTCGGATTCCTTACTCGTCCAGCAGCTTTTATGGTGTTCTTCACAATGCTGGTTGCGGTTTTTGGTAAACACGCTGCTGATCCGGTTAATGTAAAAGAGCTTGGCCTTCTTTATATGTTTATCGCTCTAATCTTCGTTACTCGTGGAGCAGGAAGATGGTCGATCGACAGATTCATTAAATAATTTTTTATACGCTGATAGGATTGAGCACCACAATGCTCATTCCTATCGCAAGCGATCTACCTTTGTTGCCGTAACTATGATTGGCCTCTCCCGGAAACGCTAAGACATCACCTTTTTTTACCACATAAGTATTCCCCAAAACATTCACCGTCATCTCACCTTGTATACAATGAAAGTATTCTTTGGTTCCTGAAGAATGCGGAGTCCCCTTCATTTGAGCGTCAGGTTCAATTTCGATGCGATCGATTTCCATGCTGGGAAGCGAATCAGGAAGTAGTTTATAAATTTGCACGGCACCTTGAGTGCGCATCTGCACAGGAACATCGGCCGCAGGAATGTACCTGCAGACAACTTCTTGTGGAGTTAAAAGTTTATCAATGGGAATATGCAAAGCGGCCGATAATCTCGCCAGATTTGTCAAAGAAGGATTTCCCAATCCTGATTCAAGGTTTGCTATAGTCGATCTGGGAAGTCCGACTAATTTTGCAAGTGCTTCTTGAGTTAGGCCGCGTCTTTGCCTTAATTCCAGAAGATTATGTGCGAGGTTATGTGAAAGTAACTCAAATTCTTTGTCCATAAAATGTCCACCTTGTCAGTATTTTAGCAAAGATCTAATAACTTAACAATTGGGTGCCCTCATCGCCTTCATCAGTTAATTTAAATTTAACCAAAAAGTACAAGGAGCAAACAATGACTTTTACATTACCAGAACTACCATACTCAAAAGAAGCTCTTGCACCACATATGTCGCAAGAAACACTGGAATACCACCACGGTAAACACCACAACGCTTACGTTAACAATTTAAACAATCTCATCAAGGGAACAAAATACGAAAATATGACTCTTGAAGAAATTATTCTTAGCTCTGAAGGGCCGGTTTTTAATAACTCTGCTCAGATCTGGAACCATACCTTCTTCTGGAACTCTCTAAGCCCTAAAGGTGGTGGAGTTGCAACGGGAAAAGCGCTAGAAGAGATCACAAAAGAATGGGGAAGCTTTGAAAAATTTAAAGAAGAATTCACAAAGTCGGCCGTAGCTAATTTTGGTGCTGGATGGACTTGGTTGGTTAAAAATAAAGATGGAAAGCTTGCCATCGTTAATACAAGCAACGCTCAAACACCAATCACTACGGGAGCGATTCCTCTACTGACTGTCGATGTTTGGGAACATGCTTATTATATCGATTATAGAAACGAGCGCCCAAAATTTATTAATGGATTCTGGGCGCTGGCAAACTGGGATTTCGTAAACGAGAATTTAAAATAATTAGATTTTTGTACAGCCCTTTTCGCCACTACATTTAGTGTGAAGGTTGTTGACTTGCTCCATAGTGTTCGTATTTTCCGAGTGAGTAAGCGCAACCTTCCCTACTTCATCTAGTCCTAATCTTGGATTAGTAGTACTAGGAAGCCCGAGCTGGCGCATAACCGTTCCATCCTTCTTTAAAATCATTTTGATGTTACAGTTCATGCTCACATAAGGATTGAAATTATTATCACGCAAGCACAAGTAACGCTCATTCGTATTAGGGTTAACACCTGAGCCACTAACCAAAAGAACGTGAGCTTCTGTTCTGGAATCTTTTTTATTATAAACAATTGAAGGAGACATATTGTTTTTTAAACGGAACTCAATATCGTCAAACATTGCATCCATTTCATTTTTAGGAGGTGTTGCTACACTTGCGACCATTCCTAATCCTTGGCTTGTCATTGCATTTTTTGACCACTCTTCTTTAGCAGAATCCTCTAACAGGTTCCTGACCTCTGGGTCGGCAGAAAAAGCGTAAAGTGATTTAAAACCTGGGATTGTGACCGGTTCATTATTATTGATTCGGGCAATAATGCTCTTATATTCATTTAATCTATTTGTTTCATTTTCAATTCCTGTAAATCTTTTTGGTTCTTCAGGTGAAAAAGTCGCCAGACGATTAAATTTTTGAGTGATTAAACTAATCCCCCAACAGTAACCTTTATAAGTCATATCGTTCTTAGCGAATCTATTATCAGAATTACTAAAGGCCAATGTATTAGCTTCTGAATCAATATCCCCTTTCTCAAGTTTTTTAAAGATCCCGAAATCTTTTGGACATAAAATCTCACATCCACATGACTTGGAATCACACGTTCCCCAGGCCTGACACGAGCAAAGTTGATCTTTAATACCAGAGAGATTTTTAGAATCTGAATTTAAAATTGGAACCAGTGACTCCAGTGAATTACATGTAGGATTCATTGAAAGATTGGCCGGCTTCTGTTTGTAAGCTTCTTTTAATTTTGTATAAGCTTCATCACCACTTGAACTAGTAAAAGCATCACCAGAAACAATATTACTAAAAGTTGAGCTGATGGCCGTGCCAAGCTGAGACTCACATGAACTAAAAATTAAAACCATCGCCATTAGAAGTAGATTATTTTTCATGTTAGTTAATCTCCTTCACAACTTCGAGTAAATAGGCCTTCTCACGGTCCATTTCAGCAAAGTACTTTTCTGCTCTTTTTAATCTTTGCTCATCAAATTTACTATTTGTTAAGTAATCATTTAACAGCCCACAAACCAGAATGCTGTAAGTATAGGCGTCAGGGTATTTTTTAAACTCTTCTGAGCAGTAAAGCTTTTTTACATTCTTTTTATGTACATTTACATTTAGAGCATCGTAAGTAATAAACTCCAGCGAGTTCATTCCACTAGGGTCCAGGCTTTCTGGATTTAATACGCTTAAAGCTTCGTCGTATTTTTTATTTTTTACCAGGTCTACTAAATTAGCATCTTCAATAAAGCGTGCATAAAAACCTTTCACATGATCTTTATTTTTCCCTGACAAAAAGCCTTCAATTGAAGATAAGTAATACCCTATCTCTTGTGACTTATACTTTTTATTATCACTAAAATATTTTTTAGCGTCCCCGTAAGTTTTCTGAATATCTTTTTTATCTTTATTGACTAAAGCAATTGCCATTAAGTTAATGTAAGCTTCACTTTTGTTTTCTTTAGTCTCTATCGCGATGGCCGCTTGATAATACTTTTTTGATTTGTCGTAATAGCGGTATTGATAAAATTCTCTACCAGCAAGAGTTGTGGCGATTAATTTTTTTTTGTTATCAAGTTTTGATGACTGCAACTCTTTATCAATTTGTTCTTCAATCGCTTGCACTTCTTTTGCAGAAACAACTTTCGACTGAGCTTGAAGGTTAGTTGATAGTGAGGCAGATAATAATACCGAGAGGAGCAATAAATTTTTCATTGAGATAATCCATTTAAAGGCTTTCTTAATCTACATAAGATTATAGGGCCTAATTGGATAAGTTGTTAGAGTTGCAAAGTTGTCCACTATGGATCTTCGCAACTCTACAATAATCTCAATAACTTACTTCTTAATGACTTTTTTCTTCTTCTTTGCTGGAGTTTTTTTCTCAACTACAGGAGTTGGCGATGTACTGCTTTCCAAGTAGTTAGACTTCTCTCCTGGAGCAAGACCTGCGTCCGGTGCTTCTGGCGTTTTCCACTTAGAAGTTGCATCTTCGATCGATGAACATGACGTTGCGATCAGTGCAACCATTAAAAGACCCATTATTTTTTTCATTAGATATCCCCTTTAAAAGTTACTAAAAGAATAAACCATTTCACGGAAGGAACAAGGCCCTTTTTTAGTCAATCACAAAAAATGTCTCATTGAAAATAGAATTTTATTTAGCATTAATGTCCGCCATTTTTATAAATACATAAAGTTTTAATTGCCAAGCAGTAGCTCTTTTCGCTAGAAGGCTACATTATGAAAATCTTAATTCTGACACTCCTTTTATCGCTTCATTTCGTTACGACTTCTTCTGCAAAAGAGTCTCTCCCCAACCCTAGAGTTGATGAGTACTTTGAAGAATTAAGTCATGACAAAGTCGACTTTGAACCTTCTGGAATGGTCTGCGAAAGAGTGGCCGTAAGAGAAGTCGAATCTCTTTATCCATCGGTTAATTACAACATCGTCAACGGCATTAGTTACGACCAAAACAAAACAACAATTGGCGAACTGGATGTGGTTGTCTTTGATAAGAGCACAGGGAAAGTTGAAGCTGTTGCTGAAGTGAAATGCTGGACGAGCTTTAGCGGTGCGCTTAAGAAGGCAAAAAATCAGCGCATGCGTTTTTTAACTCACCTGAACAAGAACATTGATATCTCCGATAAAAATGGGAAGAGGTACTCAAAAGATCTTTTCAAGAATATCCAAAAATATTTTACGATCTCTCAAGCTGGCGGCGTCAATCAAGGATTTGATTTTGAATTAAGCCTTACTTACAAGGAACTAATGCAGCTCAGGTCACGACTACTTGATTGTAAAGCTCAAGGACGTTGCCCTGTAAGATAACACTTCTTACAACACCTTTCATATTGTCTGATAAGTATTGAAAAAATGGCATTATTCGGTTAGCGTTTTCATGACGTTAATAAAAAATTTTGTCATCATCTTTACCAAAGACATCTATGAACCATCTACCAGATCTAATTAGAGACCTCGGCTTCATTCTCATCACAGCAGCAGTTGTGACTCTCTTATTTAAAAAATTAAAACAGCCCGTTGTTTTAGGATATTTAATTGCCGGATTTTTTCTCGGCCCGCACTTTCCTTTTTTCATCCACGTTCAAGACACACAGTCCGTTCATATCTGGGCAGAGATTGGGGTTATCTTTTTACTATTTGGACTAGGTCTGGAGTTTAGTTTTAAGAAACTCTCTCGAGTTGGAAAAAGTGCGGGTATCACCGCCTTTATTGAGGCCATCTTCATGCTCGGTCTGGGATTTCTTACGGGTAAATTGATCGGCTGGAACAGCATTGATAGTTTATACCTCGGCGGGATTTTATCGATTTCATCGACAACGATTATCGTGCGCGCTTTTGATGAACTGGGCCTTAAAGGAAAAAAGTTTGTCTCTTTAGTTTTTGGGATTTTAATTGTTGAAGACTTAATTGCGATTTTACTTTTAGTTCTTCTAACAACTGTCGGTGTTTCCAATGCTCTTTCAGGTTCAGAACTGGCATCGGCCACATTTAAACTTGGCTTCTTTTTAACGATCTGGTTTCTGGTGGGGATTTACCTCATCCCGATTCTCTTAAATGCTATTAGAAAATTATTAAATCCGGAAACAACAGTTGTTGTCTCTTTGGGGCTTTGCCTTTTAATGGTTATCATTGCAACAAATGTTGGCTTCTCCGCTCCTCTTGGGGCCTTTATCATGGGGTCTATTTTAGCTGAAACCAAAGAAGGGAAAAATATTGAGCATCTTTTAAATCCGATTAAAGATCTTTTTTCCGCTGTTTTCTTCGTTTCAGTGGGGATGATGATTAACCCGCAATCACTTTACGAGTATGCCGACATCATTTTACTCATTACGCTTGTGACTATCGTTGGGAAAATTTTGAGTACATCCATTGGTGCTCTACTGTCAGGTCAATCTTTAAAAACTTCAATGTACGCTGGAATGAGCTTGGCACAGATCGGGGAATTCTCTTTCATCATTGCCACTTTAGGAGTGACGTTAAAAGTAACCAGTGACTTCCTCTACCCTATTGCGGTTGCAGTTTCTGCGATCACAACTTTTACAACGCCTTACTTAATTAAGAACTCACAAAAAATTTATGAAATCATGAGTGGTCGACTGCCTCAAGGATTTAAAGATCAGCTGACTCATTATGAAACAACTTTTGTAACAAAAAACGAAGTTGGTGTTTTTGGCCTTCTTTGGGAAGCATACGGAATTCGTATTTTATTAAATGTGACCGTGGTTGTGGCCATCGCGCTTTTCACTGAGCACGTCATTTTAAGTTTCCTTTTTGATTTAACCACACAATCAAGAGTCATCCCGGGTATCGGTGCGATTATTTCAATCGTCATGGCCGCACCTTTTTTATGGGCGATTATTTTTGGGGCCCCGGCACAATCATCAACAAGAAGTCCGGCGAATGTGATGAAGCTTCGTGGTTTATTAGTTGGTGTAACTATTGCGCGCGTAATTTTAGGATTATTACTTTTACTTGGATTGATTAGCCGTTTTACGACAATGCATAGCTCATACCTGTACGCGCTTATTATCATCGTTATCCTGGCCATTGTTTTTAGAAAGTATATTGAACCGTTTTATCATTCAATTGAAGAGCGCTTCATGTACAACCTGAATGAAAAAGAAAGAGAAGAATTAGAACTGCAAAAGTCTAAGCCTCAGCTTGCTCCTTGGGATGCGGCGATGGCAGAGTTCACTGTTTCACCTAATTCAATCATCATTGGAAAAACTCTTCAGGAGTCTGAGCTCAAAGAAAAATTCGGCGTAACAGTCGCTTTAATCGAGCGAGGTCACAAGAAAATTATGGCGCCTGGAAGAGATGCTTTACTCATGTCTTTTGACCATCTTTACCTTATTGGATCTGATACAGAACTAAGTGAGGCCAAGAGAGTGATTGAGGCCACTGACTTCCATGCTGAACCACCAGAACATGCTAGTTATGGTTTAGAAAGTTTCCACTTATCTAAAGTGTCTCCTTACATTGAAAAAACAATCCGCGACTGTGGTCTTCGTGAAAATATCGAGGGTCTCATTGTCGGAGTTGAACGTGAAGGAAAGCGTTTTTTAAATCCGGACTCTGGGATGATTCTTAAGGCCGGTGATCTTCTTTGGGTAGTGGCCGATATAAAACGAGTGAATCAAAATTTAAAATAAAAAAAGGCGAAGTTTAACTTCGCCTTTTTTATAATTACACTTCTTCGAAACGTGGATCATTACCTCGAGGAATTGGACTGTGATCAAGACCTACAACTTTTTTATACTGAGTTGTCATTGGTTTTTCCTGGGGTTTTGGTCTTTTGAATTCAACAATATTTTTAGGGGCCTGTTCATTTTTTTGAACGACACCATCTCCACCTTTGATCGTTACCACTAAAAGATCTACTACACCTTTTAAAGACATGGCCTGAGCAGATAATTGCTCTGCTGCGCTGGCGGCTTCTTCTGAAGTGGTTGCATTGGTTTGAGTCACCTGATCAAGCTGATTCATCGCTCTGGTGATTTCCTGCACTCCTAATGACTGCTCCTGGCAGGCCGTCGAAATTTCATTTGTCATCTTCGTCACAGTATTAGTTTTTTGAACAATCTCTTCTAAAACAACACTACACTCTTTTGCAATCTGAGTTCCTTGATCCACTTTGACAGTGCCTTCTTTAATCAGGACTTCAACTTTTAACTTAGTTTCTTTAACAATATTTTCAACTTTTTGGATGCTACTATCAAGTAGGACTGAAATTTCATTAGCGGCACTTCCACTCATCGCTGCCAGATTTCCAACTTCTTCAGCAACAACAGCAAATCCTTTTCCTTGCTCTCCTGCACGGGCCGCTTCAACAGAAGCATTAAATGATAAAAGCTTGGTTTGAAAAACAATATCATTAATCACTTTCGTCTTCGTCCCTATCTCTCTAATAACGTCTACAATTTCTGAAATTTGTTGATTGCTATGATTGATCTGATCCATAATATGCTTATTACTAGTATTGATCTCTTCAATGGCGTTCATCATATTGACGACAACTTTTTGTCCTTTCGCTGCCGAATTCATACTACTGCCGGCAATGTCAGTGGCCTGTCGCGAATTGTCTGCATTCTTTTGCACCATCGAGCTCATCTCTTCAATTGACGAAGCTGTCTCCTCCAAAGATGAAGCCTGCTCTGTGACTGCCTGAGACAACTCTTCTGATGAAGCTGCAATTTGCCCGGCCGCCGAAGTCACTTGTTGTGAGTTATCAGATAGACTGCTAATGACATTATCAATGACCTTTGAAAGCGATTTCAAACTAAAAATGGCCAGGGCCAGTCCAAAGGCCAGAGACACAAAACTCGCGATCGTGACAATATACTTTGCATTGGCATATGTTTTTGCAGCGGCCATAGCTTCGTTATCCATTTCAGCAACACTTCTTTTATTCATACGAACTAAGACATCCTCTGCTGAGTGCCTAAGCTGAGCGCCTGTTTCTGCAATTTCTAATGCCGCCTCACGGGTCTTACCAGAATCGACCATTTCTTGAATTTTACCATTTAGCTTTTTCCATCCATCATAAATGGCCTGAAATTCATTCAGATCCTTGATCGCTATTTCTGATAGCGCCATTTTTCTTCTAGCTTCAACAATAGTGAGCATTTCCTTATGACGTCTCTCTATCAATGCTCTGCTATTTTCTCTTCCTTCTTTATTTTCAATCAATACAAAGTTTCTCTCATTAATCTGCTGGATATAAAAATGCTCCATGATCTCCTGAGTTTTTGTTAAATTTGGAAGACGCTCTTTCGTGATACTCTCAAGCTTGGAATTTATTTCATTCATTTCATAAATCCCAACAACAGACACGGCAGCTAAACCTAATGACATAACAAAAATAATAAAATATATTTTTTTATTTAAACTCCACCTCTTCATAAATTTCCCCTATTGATTCATTTTAATTGTCATCACTCTCTAGAGTTCGGATTGATGGAAGAATAAATTAAGACTTAACTTAAATTTATCTTAAGATATTTTTGAATTTAGTTTAGAAAATAAATTATTATTATCTATTGAGATAATAGTGTTGACAATGAAAGATGGTTATCAAAATGTCACTGTTGAATACAATTAGAATTATTAAATAAAAAGTTGTCCTTTCGTGTACACGGATGGCGTTTTAACTTTCCATGAAGTTTTCAAATTCTGCAACGATTCAGAATGGGAAATAATCAATACTGCTTCTGATGCTGCATTTTTAAACAATCCTTGAGAAATCTCAGTGATCGTTTCAGGATTAAAATAAATCATAACGTTTCGACAAAAAATAAGATCAAACGATTGATTCATTTCTTCATAGTTTCCATTCTTCAAATTGAATGGCTTAAAAGAAACGTGAGACTTGATGGACTTATTAACCTTCATCCAGTCCTTAATTTCATTTCTTCCCGGATCAAAACCTTGATGATACTCATCAGGAATGTTCATCAACTGATCTTTTCTATAAACCCCATTATTGGCAAAATCGATCATATTAGTATCAATATCTGATCCGATGATTTCAAAATGAATTCCAGTTTGGGCCAAAACTTTTTTCAAGATAAGCGCAATCGTATAGGCCTCTTCTCCACTAGAGCTGGCCGCACTCCAGACCTTTAACGTTTTTTTGCCTTGTTTTTTCCATGTCGGGAGAAATTGATTTACTAAATAAATAAAATGATCATTTTCTCTGAACCATTCTGTTTTATTTGTAGTCATCAGATTGATAAAGCTCTGGACTTCCGGATCACTGGCATTCAGTGATTCAAGATAACGACGGTATTCCTGGAATGATTCCATCTTCAGTTTATTTAAATGGGCATTCAATCTTGATTGCACCAGCGTTTTTTTAGAAAGATTGAGATTGATTCCTGAAGAAGCGAAGATCTTCTCTTTAAAATAGAGAAAATCTTCGTCTGTTAAAATTTTATTTTCAAATATTCCCATTACTACTTTTTTTGCTGAGTTATCATTGGCTTCCGATTTTGCTGGAGCAGATAGTTTAGCAGGAGCTTTAAAGAATTGTAACACTGGCACAATTTTTTAAAATGATGACCCTGAGTAGAAAGTTGCTCATCAAGGAAGTCATTCCTAACAATGTAATCTTGAGATAGAAGTCTTACTCACTTCCTGACTCGCCGCCCGTGCAGTGTGCGAAAAATAATCCAATCTAAATCTAACCGACCAAAACGCTCCGATACAATATTCCTACTTTTGATAGTTGAGTTTTTGCATTAAAATAACCATATCTATATTTAAAGGTGGGGATATGAAACTTACGCATACAATTTTGGCGTCTTGTCTAATGAGTTTTAAACTTTTTGCGGCCGACATGGACGCAAATGAAATTGTTAAAAAGGCCGACTTAAGAAGAGGTCTAGGTAACATCTCCCACTCTTTTAATGTCACGATTACAAATCAGGACGATAAGCGCGAAGTTTATCAGGTAGATTTTAAAGATGTTAATGCTTCACTGACAAATCAAACTGAACCTGAACGTGCCCGTGGAAGAAAGCTTCTAATGAAAGATTACGATATCTGGCTTTACACTCCTAACATTAAAAAACCCCTGCGCATCTCTTTGGAACAAAAATTAACTGGTGAAGTGGCCAATGGAGATATTGCCCGTACGAACTACGCTGAAGATTATGAAGCGACAATACTTGCAACAGAAAAAAAAGGGAAAGACGAAATTTATAAGCTCGAACTAAAAGCAAAAAATAAAAAAGTGACTTATGGCCGCATTGAATACATGGTTGCCAAAAAAGACTTTATGCCAATCGGGGCAACATTCTACGCTCTTTCTGGAAAAGCACTAAAGAGTGCCGAGTTTTCTGACTTCAAGCAAATTCTAGGAGCGAGTCGATCTACTAAAATGACCATTAGAGATTATCTGCAAAAAGATAAGTTCTCTGTTTTAGTTTTTTCAGATCACAAACCACAGAAATTTGATGCCAGCCTATTTAACAAAGACAGGTTAGAATTTTGATAAAAAAATTACCCTTAGCAATTATTGTTCTGACTACTCCTCTATCACTGATGGCGACTGTAGACACTTCTATCAGAGGTTATCTTTCTGCTAAAGGAAACTATTATTTAAAAGACGCTGATGAGAATTTCGGGACCCGTGCCCGTGCTCAACTTGAGCAAGAGACAAAGTTCAACTCTGACTTTACTCTCGTCAATCAGCTACGATTCACTTACTCGTCTTTATACACTGATGTTTCTGCAAATCCTTCTGGTGACTCTAAAAATACCAGAGAGCTTTATCCGGGAGACAACTACGTAAAGTACAAGAGTGAATCATGGGTTCTTCAAACCGGGTATCAGGATATCGGATGGGGTGAAGCATTTGGTTTTAACTATGCTGATATCGTCAATCCTAAAGATTTAAGAGAGACTTTCTACACTGATTATGCTGATTCTAAACTTCCTCTCTTTCTAGTAAATTTCAAGTATTTTTTTGAAAATGGGTCGATGCAATTGATCTACTCTCCTGAGCCTCGTTTTTCTCGGGCCCTTCCTGTAGATTTATTCACCAAAGGCGTTTTGTCACAAACCAATATCAAAACAAATCTTGAAGAAACTCCTGAGTTTTTTAAAGAACATGAATATGGTGGAAAGCTCGCGAGCAGCTTTTGGGGCATAGATGCTTCTCTATTTTATTTTTCTTACTTAGACCGCGATGCCAGTTATGCTCTAAAATCGGCCAGTCTTAGCAATATAGAATTGAATGAAGTCCACTCAAGAGTCAAAACAGCTGGTGTTTCAATTGCCAGCACAATTTACGACAACTTCGTTTTTAGAACTGATATCGTTCATACCCAAGATAAACATATCAATTCGGTTCAAGGCCTTACACTTCTTAATACTCCAGTGGATATGACCAATGTTGTGTTAAGTCTTGATACGCCTACCTACAGTGACTTCTCTGGAGTTTTTGTCGTGGCAAATTCCAGACTGTCAGAAGATTTGCCCCAGGCCTTCAGAGAGCAGAATCAAACCTACTCTATCGCTAAAATTGCTTATGACTTGGGAGAAGAAAAAACAATTGATTTATCTTACACCCATGAATGGAATGAAAATGGGCATGCCGTTCAAAGTTTATTCCTATGGCCGGTCAATGCGACGATGGAAATCAGAGTTGGTGCCGAAACCTACTGGGGCGATAACAACAGTCAATTGAGTAAAATTAGAAATGTCAGCAATGTATTTTTTGGAATAAAAAATTATTTTCAATTATAAGGATTTCCATGGAAAAGTTCTCTGATGCTGTTCTGCGCTTTCAAAACATACATAAAATTCATTCCTCTGATGGAGTCAACTTTGTAGCTCTTGAAAAAATTAATTTCTCGATTCACAAAGGTGAATTCATCGGTCTGTCGGGAAAATCAGGGAGTGGTAAAACGAGTCTCTTGAACGTGGCTGGCCTAATTGATCCTCCCACAAAGGGCGACCTCTTCGTTAGAAATACCAATATTAAAGATTTGAGCGACAAACAACTCTCTTTAATCCGCGCTCAAGAAATTGGATTCATCTTCCAGTCTTTCAACCTTTTGCCACTGCTTAGTGCGCTTGAAAATGTTGAGTACCCTTTGATGCTCCTAAATATTCCTGAAGCTGAAAGACTAGAGCGTGCTCACCAGGCACTTAAGCGAGTTGGTCTAGAAGGATTTTCTCACAGAAGACCCGGGCAACTTTCAGGTGGACAACGTCAACGTGTGGCCATTGCCAGGGCCATCGTAAAAAACCCAACACTTATTCTGGCCGATGAGCCAACAGCAAACCTTGATACAAAAACCTCTGATGAAATCTTTGATCTTTTATCAGGGCTTCAGCGCGATCTTAAAGTGACTGTTATGCTTTGCTCTCACGATCAGGATCTCATTTCTAAAACTCACCGCCAGATAAAAATATCGGATGGTCACATCTTAAGTGATAGCTTTCAAGGAGGTGTGTAATGATGAGATTAAAACTTGCCATTAGAAACATCACCCGTCACCGTTTAAGAAGCCTGCTCTCAATCAGTATGATTGCCGGCGCTGTCACTGCGATGATTTTATTCCAGGGATTCTCCGAGTACTCTCTAGCTGCTTTAAAATTTACAGCAGCAGAAAACCAATACGGAAATATGCAGGTAGCGGCCAGTAAATACTGGAGCCCTGGTAAAGAGCCCCGTGCTGAAAGAGTCTTTCCATTAAGCAAGCTCGACAACTTCAAAACTAAATTTCCACAAGTAGAACATGTAAGCGGTCGTCTAAGTTTTTTTGGATTAATTAGCAATGGCGATCTTTCTGTCGGTGGAAAAATCATCGGTATCGATCCAGTGGGAGAACCAACTTTTAAAAATAGTATGCGCTTTCCTGAAGGAAGGTTTTTTGATGATATTGGCACAAAAGAAGTTGTTATCGGAAGACTGCTGGCCAAACAAATGAATGTTCACCCAGGTGACAACATCACTGTTTTAACCAATACAATTGATGGTGTCATGAACGCCATGGATTTAACTGTTGCGGGTGTCTTTTCAGCTGGACTTGATGAGATTGATTCTCAAGTTATGTACCTGCCACTGTCAGTGACTCAGGAAATTTTAGACACTCAATCTGTCGATATTGCCGTTTTAAAATTCAAAGAATTAAAAATGGTTGATCCTGCGCTTAAAAAAATCAACGATGATTTAAAAACCAACATGACTGATCTCGTGGCACGCTCATGGCGCGACCTTGCCGTCTTGTATCGTCAAGTTGAGAAGTTTTACGAAGTTCAAAATACGCTTATTGAAGGTATATTACTGGCCTTGATGTTCCTGGGAATCTTAAACACTGTCAGTATGACTGTTGTGGAGAGAACGGGTGAAATCGGAACCCTGAGAGCTTTAGGTGAATCAAGAAAAGAAATTGTTTCTCAATTTGTCCTAGAGAGCGTGATGTTATCAGTTATTGGTATTATCACAGGGATTGTCTTTTCATTGGCCATGATTCAACTTGTAGAGCAATTAAAGATCATGACTGAAATGCCCGGGGCCTCTACTCCATTTCAAATTAAAATCTATTTTATGTTCTCGTCGGTGATTTACGCCAGCTGCCTGGCATCGGTCACAACGATTATTGCCACATTGATTCCGGCGCTAAGAGCTTCAAGAATGGACATCGTAGAAGCATTAAGAAAGAATATTTAATTTTTGTTTTACGTATAATCTAAGATTTTTAAGCAAACCTCTTTTTCCTGAACGGGAGAAAGAGGTTTTATCAAAGAGTCTTTCAAACTCTCCCCCACTCATTTTTTCTAATTCCTGATGAACTTCATTTACTGGCCTCAACATAAAAAAATCCAGGACTTTTTTCTGAGCATCCGTCCATACCAGGCGCGGAAAATTCTGTTGGCGGTCCACCCTTTTATTCCATGGGCAAACATCCTGACAAATATCACAGCCAAAAATCGCTCCCGAAGTCAGATCCATCTTTTCTGAAGGAACACTATCAATCTTAAACTGCTCAATAGTGAAAGTGCTGATGCAGTCCTTTGCCGTAATCGTTCTTGTAAGGGGGTCTATCGCCTCTGTGGGGCAAGCCTCAACGCATTTCGTACATTGACCGCAGTGATCTGTCTCTACAGGTTTTAAAGCAAGATCAAGCTTCTTATTTAAAAGCAGTGATCCAATTATAAAAAAACTACCTTCGTGACGATTGATCAGCATGGAGTTTTTTCCAAACCATCCAAGACCTGCCCTCATTGCTAAATCTCTCTCAAGCACCGGATGAGTGTCCAGTGTGAATTTGTACTCAAGATCATATTGGGCCTTGAGCCTCTCACCAATCCCTTCGAGTTTTGTTCTCAATAAATTGTGATAATCCCCACCTTCAAAGCCCAGCGTATAAGACGCAACCTTAAGGCCATTCCAGTTTGGGTTATTTTTAGTGAGCTCCATTAATTCAAAATGTGTGGGGTGATAAGAAAATAAAAAAACTAAAGAAGATTGGAATTCACTCCAGTGATTTTTTAAATCCTGGCGCTTGTCTTGCCTTTCCCCTTCAAGATAATGAAGCGGCCCATGCAGGCCTTTATCGACCCACAAGTTGTAACCATCTACTGTCTGAGGTTTTGATTCTTCAGTGTAACCAAAATCAACGACATCAAATGTTTTAAGCCATTCCATTATGAAAAATGCGGGATGATTTCAATCGCACCCATTGGGCATGCATCAATGCATGCGAGATCCATTGCACACTTACTTATATTTTTTGCTTCAATATAAGTCTTTTTATGCTCATCTTTGGTCACGGCCCAGATTTCGTGAGGGCAAACCTGGACACATGCCTGGCAAGAAGCGCAGTTATTTGTGTCTAGAAGGATTTTTTTTTTTCGTCGGACGCTTCTTCTAGTCCTTGAGATCCGCCAATAACCTTTGGTGTATCCTTGATTAATTCGACCTTCACAGAGTTTGAACTCCCCTGAGAGAAGAATTGACCGTCACCTTTCGTTACTACCAGCTTGTCACCATTTTTTAGTCTCAAGCGGTCCTTAACTTCTTTAAGAACATTTTTCATGAACTCAGAAGATTCTTTTTCCTGATCGATAACAATAAATGGACTTACACCCCAGTATAAACACATACGGCGAGCGACTTGAAGTGAGTTTGTGATTCCTAAAACCGGAATACTTGGCCTGAACTGAGTGATACGTAAACAAGATGCTCCCGATTCAGTCACAGATAAGATTCTTCTGGCACCAATTTTTTCTGCAATCATCGAAGCAGCAACCATGATTGAAGCTGTGACACTTGATAAATCCTGGTGTCTTAAAAGTGGACGCTCTTTTGGTGTACGCTCAGCTTCTCTTACGATACTGTCCATCATTTTTACCGTCTCCAGAGGGTATTTCCCTGAAGCTGATTCACCTGACAACATAACGGCGTCTGTTCCATCCCAAATCGCATTGGCAACGTCAGAAGCTTCTGCTCTCGTTGGAGTCGGGTTTTCTGTCATACTCTCTAACATTTGAGTCGCAGTGATAACTGGAATTCCGCGGTCGTTACATGCTTTAATAATTTTCTTCTGAATCGCTGGAACTAAATGGTTTCCAACTTCAACCCCCATGTCTCCACGGGCAACCATGATCATATCTGTAACGGATAAAATTTCATCCAGGTTGTCTACGGCCTGAGGTTTTTCAATTTTTGAAATGATAGGAATATTCACTTTTAGTTCGTGTAAAAGTGTCTTCACTTGCATGATGTCTTCTTTTCTGCGAACAAAAGATAAGGCCACGTAGTCGGCACCTTCTTTAAGGGCAAACATTAAATCTTCACGGTCTTTCACCGTGAATGCCGGAGCAGACACTTCACAATCAGGAAGGTTGATACCTTTATTAGATTTCAGCATACCGCCGACTAAAATTTTTACTTTATAAACATCGCGATCACGTGCCACTGCTTCTGCTGACATCAATCCATCATCAAAAAGGATTCTTGCTCCATCATGACAGTCGGCAACCAGATTTTCATAAATCGTCGGAATGTAGCAGTTGCTGTATTCAGGATACTGGTCTTTTAATTTTGCAGCACCAATGACCCACTCGCTTCCAGATTCAAGCTTTAGTGGCTCAGGAAGTTTATCAACACGGATTTTTGGACCTTGAAGATCCGCAAGGATCGCAACTTCATACCCTGACTCTCTTGAAGCTTCGCGGATATTCTTAATAACTGTTGCATGGGCCTCGTAAGTCCCGTGGCTCATATTAATACGGCAGACGTTAACGCCTGCTTCGATTAGCTTTGAAAGCATTTCTTTAGAATTAGTCGCTGGACCGATAGTAGCTACAATTTTGGCGCGTCTCATGGATATCCTAGGTGATAAATTTCTTTATAAACCTAGGATAGCACTAACTATGCTTTTTTTGAATTATCATTTGCAAGAGAAGTTAATTTCAAGTTCTCTATGCGTTGCTCATACTGAGTTCTAATGGTCGACTTCTCAAGTTCGGAGCTTTTGTATAGGTTCTCAAATTGAGACTGTGCCTCGCCCAAACGTACGGCCATCTCTTTTTGGTGATCACTTCTCTCTCGCGCTAGCTTGTCTTCATATTTTTGGACAAGAGAATTGGTCTTTTGTTGATTCATAATCTGATTTCTTTGGATCGTCCCTTCGTATTTATCACGCATCTGGACAATATCGCTGTCTTTTTCATTTTTTAAACTTTCAAAGGCCAGAGCGTTGGCCTGAGTTTCTTTTAACTTTCTTGCTTCTTCTCTGCTTTTAACCGACTGAACTTCGTTTTCGGCCTTTCTCGCTATCTGAGAAATGCGGTTTTCATAGTTGTCGATGATTTTGCTGGTTTGTTTTTCCAGGTCGGCAAGCTTTTGCTCGTAAAGGCTATCACGTATTGATGAATGACGATTAAAACTCTCTTTCATCGCCAATTTTTCTTCGCTATAGGCTTTTTTTGTTTTTTCAATTGTTTCTGACTTATCTTTTGTTAAACCTTCTTTTAAAGAATTGATGGTCTCCATATTTTTGTCATTAATTGTGTTTACGACTTTACCAAATTCAATTCTCTGTTCTTTAATTTTATTTTTACTGTCACCAGTAACTTGAGCTAATTTAGAATCAGCTTCTTTCTTCTGATTGCTAGCATCGGCCTTAAAACGATCTGAAAGTGTGTTGAACTTCTCTCTATTTTCATAAACATTTTTATTCAGGGTCTCGTTAGATTGCATTTCCTGTTTAGACAGGTTCTCAATCTGAGAAGTTTTCATCTGCTTAATTTTATCTCTAAAGATTAAGTCATTGCTGGCCTCTTTTTCAGTATTGGCCTGGTTATTACGATTAAGTTCTTCATGAGCTGCTGCCAACCTATTTTCATAAGAGTCTTTCGTTTGTTTTAGCTCATCTGCTAAAGTATCGGCGTGTGTCCCACCTTTAATTTTCTGATGAGCAATATTGTTTATATTGCGGACATCATCATTAAATTTCTTTTCTAAGTTTTTAGATTCTTTATTATGAGAGGCATTCAACTTATCCTGTTCAGCAATATTTTTTTGACGGATATTTTGCTGAAGATTTTCAAAATTCTTCATTCCCTCTTCGTTTTCTTTATTCTTAATTTTCATCAGGTCCGCTACTCTTTCTTCTTGGCGGTCCTTCAGCATCTGGTTTTCTCTTCCCAGCGTTGTACGAAGATTTTCATTATCCTGCTTTAAACGTGAGACTTCTTTAAATTTTGAATCTGTTGCATTCGTTCTTAAGCTATCGAGTTCTTCTGAATTTTTATTGATTAAGCTGATGCGATCCTGGCGTTCGTTTTCACGAGACTTAATATTCTCACTATTCACCTTTTCGGCCATACCATTAATTCTGGTATTGAATTCATCCTGTGAACGTTTGCTGGCAGACGTGTACTTTTCTCCCAGAGATTTTTTAACCTGGTCATGGTAGCGGTTATTTTCATCGAAACTTTTTTTGTAAGCGCCACTTAAGTCACTTAGTTTTTCATTGAAATCATTTTTTGTAGCGTTCTTTTCGTTTTCAAATCTAAGAGTGTTTTCTTTTAACTTCGTCTTAAATTCTTCTTGTCCGCGATTAATTGCCGATCGCGTTTTCTCAGTATACAGATCGTTATTAACTTGGCTTTCTTGCTCTAATTTACCTTTATGATCAGCATAGTTTTTAGATTGTTTTTCAATCTTTTGATCAAAGTTATCTTTAACGTTTTTAAGGTCTCTCTCATAGTTGTTTCTCAACTCTTTTTGAGCTTCACGGTAACGATCTTTTGCTACGACTGAATCTTTAATATCCATAATACCCTTTAAGCATTGTCCCCTATTGATTTTAGAGGGATTGGCATTAAATAATTATATAGGATGGAGGGGAAGTTTTGGAGGAGGGCAAAGATGACCTTTGCCCTCTGGTTTTAGTCAGGTATCTTTTTTATTTGTTTAAGTCGCCATCAATAACTTCTGTAAACACTTCAAGAGGTTGTGCCCCACTGATTAGTTTTCCATTGATGAAGAAAGTTGGAGTTGACTTGATTCCCAGAGTTCCCCCTTGAGCTACATCAGCATCAACTTTTGCTTTATACTTTCCAGACTCAAGACATGCCTTGAATTCAGCTTCCTTTACTCCTGCTTTTTTAGCAGTTGCAATCAGGTTGTCTTTATCAAGTTTAGACTGGTCAGCAAACATAGCGTCGTGCATTTTCCAGAAAAGCTTAGAGTCTTGCTCGTTAGCACACATTGAAGCTTCTGCTGCGATTCTCGCCTGAGCGTGGAATGGTAGCGGGTAATGCTTGAAAGCGATTTTGATTTTGTTTCCATATTTTTTCTCAAGAGCAGATAGAACCTGTGCTCCTTTTGAACAAAATGGACATTGGAAATCAGAGAATTCTACGATTGTTACTTTTGCATCCGATGCACCTTTAAACGGAGCGTCCCCTACGTTCACTTCGAAAGTTGGAAGTGTTGGCTTTTGGATGTAGATTTCTACCGGAGTTTTTTTCGTTTTAGCTGCAATCCAGTTATCAACTGCTACTTTTTTTGATTCAACAGTTAAGTATTCAACGATGCGAGCTTTGATTTCCGGGTTGATCTGATCTTTTGGAATCTGGCGTTCTTTAATGAAGGCCTCAACCTGAGCGTCAGTTACTTTTACAGTTTTAGCAATGTGCTTATCAAGGAACTCATCATTTGTTAGACCTTTTTTATCCGGGTCTTGATTCATGAAGCGCTCTAAAAGCATAGCTTGAAGTTTAGCGTATTTGATTTCATAAACTTTTAATTCAGCTTCATAAAGGTCACTTTCGATTCCTTTAACAAGATCTGCTTCAAGAATCTGCTGACCACCCATAGAGGCAACAACTTCTTTAGAAGGAGCAGCTTTGAAAATAAAGTTTGGTTTTGATTGCGCATCTTTGTTACATGCAATCACAAGAACAGTTACGGCCACAACGGCAAATAGCGGGGATAGTTTTCCCATAAACTTTTTCATCTTGGTCTCCTACCTTGGAAAGATAATTTTAACAGAGGTTATGTTAACCCTTAAAAATCAAGAATGCGAGAGTTCAAGAATAAATTCCTGGTAAACTTTTGACTTCAAAATAAGCTCCTTGTGATTACCCGAGTCCACTACTCGGCCTTTTTCCATAACCAGAATCTTGTCGGCCCCGATAATCGTCTCCACTCTGTGGGCCACGATAATCGTCAGTGAGAACTCCTGGATCAGGAGAATGCACTTTCTAAGGGCGTATTCGAGCTCTGAATCAAGTGCTGAAGAAATCTCATCAAAGAAGACGATGTTCTTTTTTAAATAACAAGCACGCACTCCGGCCAGAAGCTGTTTTTGACCTAGAGATAATCTTGCAGGGTTAATTTTTTCATAAGCAGAAAGCCCCATCGTTTTTAAATACGGGATACTTTCTTCAAGGTGTTTCCATTCGCGCAGAAAGTGCTCAACTTCCGAAGGAGCAAGCTCGCGTCTTAGGGTAATGTTAAAAATCAGTGACTCACTGAAGATATGAGACTCTTGAGAAACAATACTGACTTCGCGACGGTATTCGTCTAAGTCTGTAATGGTTAAGTGATAATCTCCACCGACATTGTTCATGGTTAAATCCACTATGGCCTCAGAGGCAATCAGATTTCCCGCCAGGATATTTAAAAGTGTCGATTTTCCGCAACCGGATAAACCGACGATCCCAATTAACTCACCCGGACGCCCTTCAAAATGAATATCTTTAAGTGAGAAAAAGTCTCTCGTCTCCTCTACTCCTTCAGCATTGGCATGAGCACGCTTTGGATAAGTAAAAGTCGGAACACTCACATCAAACTTAACAAGCTTTGAGTGATACTCTTCTGATAGAAGCTGATTTTTAGTCAGGTTCAATTTTAAAGGCATGTCATTTAAAAAATGCTGGATTCTATCAATCCCCGTAATCGCTCTTTGAATATTGGCAATTTTACCGGAAATTTCTTTGATAGGACTGATAGACCTTTGGATTAAATCAACGATGGCAAAAATAAGTGCAGCCTCAGTTAATCCAGAATAAGGGAAAACAAAAATAAGCAGTGCTAACAAAATGGGATAAAGCGATTCTGCAATCGCGTAATAAGCAGCATCTAAATTGTTGGCCTGGTTTTGTTTTTGAAGAAAATCTTCAAAAGCAACATTTGATTTTACAGACGCGTAATTGTCGTGACGAGTGTAATACATCTGAGAAAATCCTCCCAGAACATTGGCCGTTACGCGGTTTACTTTTGCCTGAGCATTTCTTAAACGCATGAACACATCACGCATCAACTGACTCCCCCAAATTAATCCTAAGGTCGCCAAAACTTCAGTGCCACTGATAAAAAATCCGGTGAACTTATTTAGGGTGATGAATCCTACTAAGCACGAAATAACAAAACACAGGTCGATAAAAATTCCAAAAGACCCCGATGTAATCAGGTCTCTAATCGCTTCGGTATCAGACATGATCCTTGAAAGGATTTCACCTTGTGGGTACTTCTCGCTGTCGTGTTCATTGCTTGATAGCCAGCGCCCGTAAGTTTGAGTGCGCGCGTACTGAATCAGAAGGCGGACGTATTTATTCACCGCCAGCTGATAAATAACACGGTTGAAATAAACGGCCACAAAGTTGATGAATAAAGCGATAAGTGCTTTATCAAATAAAGTGTCACTGTCATAGCTGGCAGAGAGATTGGCAATCAATTTTGGAGTCAAAACCCCCAGCCATGCCGAGATAACCAAACACACCAGTACAAGTACCAGCATGAACTTTGATCCCTCAAAGAAAAATAAATTATACCATTTGTTTTTGGAAGTATTCATACGTCTTACTGTTTTCTCTTAATAATGTTGCAACCAAACCTTCTTCTACAACTCCGCCTTCTTTATCCAGAAAGATCAGATAATCTGAGTGTCTGACGGTTGAAAGCCTATGGCTGGTTAAAACCACAGTCCTGTCTTTCATGATCGGGTGCTTTTTTAACTCTGTAATAATTTCTTTTTCTAAAATAAGATCCACTGATGAAAATGGGTCATCCCAGATTAAAATCTCAGCGCCACTCATAATACTGCGAACCAGGCTTAACCTTTTGGCCTGCCCTCCGGATAAACGTTTTCCGTTTTCTCCCACTTCCAGCTTCATCAGATTTTCAAGATTAGGTTCAAGGTAATCAAGCCCTAGAACTTTTAATATATTTTTTGCACACTCACGTTCTTCATTGGTTTCATTTTTACCAAGAAAGACATTGCGCTCTAATGAATCATTAAAAATATAAGGGTCTTGTGCTACCAGACTGATCGTCTTTCCACGCTGACGTAAAACTTCCGAGAGCTTTAAAAGAATCTCACTTTTCCCATGCCCGGTTTTAGCAACTAAAACATTCCAGGCACTAGGTCTGAAAGTCATTGATAAGGATTTTTCCCAAAAAGGAATATTAAAATTATTTTCAGGCAAAGTTGTATTCAACGATTGAAGCTTCTCTTCTGCTTCCACGCCTGTTGTCAGAGTTAAATCCAGACTCTTTAAACGATCCCATGAAGCGCTTGATCTGGCGATAACCACACCAATCCATGAAAGGTAACCCATTGGTTCCATAAATAAGAAAATGAAACCTGAAAATAAAATGAGAGTCGTGGCCCCAAGTCCCTGCGCCTTAATAATATAAGCTCCCCACAACATCGAGAGCCCTACTCCTAAACCAATAAGCGGCATGGCGATTGAAACACCAAGACTTGAGCGGTAGAAATAATAAAGTTCTTTAAGTGAGAGTTCAGAAAATAATTTCATGAACGACTCTTCTGAATGAAAGTTTTTGATGGTTCTTTTTCCTACATAACTTTCCATGATCAGGTTTTGAACTTCACCTTGCATATCCTGAGTCAGTTTAAAGTATTTACGATTCTTAGAAACCACCACCGTAAAAATAATAAAGGCCCCAAGCATTGGTAATAGAGCAATTAAAAGATGAGCATTAAAACCCACCATCTTTGGAACTAAAACGAAAAAAGCGATAATAAAGTTAGCCCCCTGAAGACCAACAAATCCAATCAAGGCCCTGATCTGATCAATGTCACCTGACAGATACTGAAACAGTTGTCCCGAATTTAAATGGCGGAATCTTTGAGGAGTATTGGATTCTAGTTTTTCTAAAAGTTCTGAACGCAGGAATTTTTGTAAAAGCCTTGCTGGATAGAAAAATAGAATACGAGAAGATGTTCTAAAAACAATAATCCCTAGTGCACATAAGAAAAATAAACTTGGTTTTAACTCATTGCTGTCTTTAGCAACAAAGTCCGCTAATTCTTTGGCCATAAAAGGCAGCTGACTTTGTATTTCGTGAGTCGCAATAAGAGCGATAACACCAAAAAAATAATAAACTTTAAACTCTTTGAGCTGTTGCCAAAGCATACCGGTAAAATTGAGAAGCATTCGATTTTTTTGCATAGGTAAATATAATGAGGAACGCTTCACAAGGCACGAAAAAAACTCATTAACACACGACAGAAAGTTTGACAGTGGAAAAAATCGCTTTTACTATGAGGTTACTTTTTTATCTCTAGTCGGATAGCTCAGTGGTAGAGCGCTTGGTCGACATCCAAGTGGTCGTAGGTTCGATCCCTATTCCGACTACCATCTAACATTCAAAAATATGGCAAATTATAAAGAAGTTAATCAACAAATTTTAGATTTCATCAAAGATTACCAAAATGTTATCTGGGACTGGAATGGTACCTTAATTGATGATGTAGACACCGCTGTCACTTGCATCAACAAGCTCCTTCCTAAATACAATGCACCCACAATTACCAGTGAAAGATACAGAGAGATTTTCGATTTCCCTGTCAGAAAATATTACGGGCATCTGGGAATTGATCTCGAAAAAAATGCCTTCGAGGAAATCAGAGATCAGTACGTTAAAGATTACAACTCAACGGTTGTAATGAACTCTACCCTTTTTCCAGAAACAGTAGAACTTTTAGAAACAATCAAGCTTACAAAAAATCAGTATATCCTCTCTGCTGTTTCCCAATGGCACCTGGACTTCATTACGGGTCACTTTAAAGTCGAACATCTCTTTCATGAAAGGTTTGGGGCCAGTGATCATTATGCCACCGGAAAAATTGAGCGTGGACTTGAGTTAATTAAACACGCAGGTCTTATCCCACAAAAAACGATTTTAATTGGCGATACGATTCATGATTTTGAAGTGGCCACAAAACTCAATATTGACTGCCTGATTCTTGGCGATGGTCACCAATCCGTCACGCGCTTAAAACAAGTCGCACCTCATGTTCTATCTGGCAGACGCGACTATTAATTTAGGTTGGCCTAAACGACTTTTTAAGTTCCTCAAAAATGATTTTCCCCTCTTTAGATTTTATGATTTCAGGATAACAAACCAGGGCCAGGCGATCCTTATACGTCGGAGTTCCTTCGACTCTGTGAAACCCTAAACGCTGAGCTTTTACCACCTGACCAGGAAGAATCCCAAACCCCGCCCCTGAGTCCACTAAATTGGCAATCAATTCAAGATTGGCCACTTCAATTCTTTCCGCAGAAGCGTCTTTCCATCTAGAGAGGATGGCCGAAGACTGAATCATATCTGGATTAAAAATAACCCTATCGCTATAGCGTTTACTCGATTCCCACACGGCGACGTCGTCTTCACCGATAAGCTTTGTGATTAATCCTGGGATAGGAAGTGGATTCATAACTAATCCAAAATCAACCTCTCCTTCTGCTACCTTCTTATTAATCTCACTTGATGAACCATTCACAATCGTAAGATTCAAATTAGAAGAGTACTGATTCATCGATTTTAGAAAGCGACCTAGTAAAAACATACCAACTGAAGGATGGCACCCGATTTTAAAAGACAGATTAACGGGCGAGCCTTTAATTTTAAAAAGGAGTTGTAGTGCGCTCTGTGCTTCCGGGAGAATCATGCGACCTTGGGGAGTCAGCTTAATCCCATTTCGTCCGCGAATAAAAAGCGGCAAATTGAGTTCACTTTCTAATTTCTTAATCGCAAGCGACAAAGAAGGCTGCGCCATCTCCAGCTTTTCCGATGCTTCAGAAAGGGTTCTTGAGTGGGCCACTACGATGAAATTTTCTAAATCTTTGAATGTAACTGACATATAGTCTTTTACCTATATTAAATATTGTTTATATATGATTTTTAAATGATATGTTCTGATTTATCAATAGTCCTGCGATTTTAAATTGGAGGAGAATTGTCATGATAGGACTAAGTAATGAAAATCTTGAAGAGCTAAATGTTGCTGTATCCACGGCCTTTGCTGAATTAAGCAAACTATCCAATCACGACGGTATTGAAGACTACTATCAAATCCCTATTATGAAGAAAATTGAAGCTCAGATGGTTCAGGGTAAAACTCTTCAGTTTTTACTTCCGGCCTTTCCAGCTAAAAGCCCAAGCCCCAAAAAAACCTCAGGTATTCACCCTGACTTGGGAGAAGTCTTGGCCTTAAACAATCTCAATGAAATGTGCAAAAAGATCTCATCTTTATATGCTCCAGGTGCTGAAGTAATTATTTGCTCGGATGGAAGAATCTTTAGTGATGTCGTTATGGTTTCTGATGAAGACATTACGACATACTCGGAGTGGATCAAAAATATCATCGTTGAATTTGATCTAAAACACCTCTCAACTTTTGCCATGGATGATCTCCACACTGATATGAGTGGCCCAGAATTAAGAGAGCGCTTAGTTTGGCAATACGCTAAATCACTGGAAGAAGTTCGCTTTCTGGTAATCAATGACGATGATTTCCGCAATCTCTTTAATGGGGTCCATAAGTTTATGCTTGAAGATCAGATGGGTCTCGAAGAAAACTCTGGTCTTAGCAAAAATCAAATTAATAAAAAAACAAAAGGGCTCACTTATGAACTGCTGAGAAGATCAGATGCCTGGTCCACTCTGCTCTTAGATCACTTCAATGATGCTCTTCGATTGTCTATTCACTCTTACCCGCTTACGCATGAAAAATTTGGAGTGAAACTAGTGCACTCATCTGAAAAATGGGCCACACCTTGGCATAACGTGGCCGTTAAGAAAAACAACACGTTTGAACTTATGCATTTATCAGAAGCACAAAAAATCGGTGCCAGACCAGAATTATTCAGAGGTAAATATGTCTACTTCCAAGCTTAGTGGAATCACTTTAGAGCGAAATAAATGTTTTTCAGATGAAGAGCTTCTACTTTTTGCTCAAAAACTGAGTCAAAAGTCTGGTGGCATAAAAGACAAAATTCTTCACTGGGATTTCGGCCCCATCATGAATATGAGCTTTTCTCCAGAAGCTTCAAATTACTTATTCTCAAGTGAAGAAGTTCCCCTTCATTGGGATGGTGCTTTTTATAAAGAGCCATCTCATTTACTTTTTTACTGTACGGAAACAAATGGCATTGGTGGAGAAACACGTTTTCTCAACACTGAACTTCTGTGGGATTCACTGAGTAATGAAGAAAAAAGTGAGTGCGAAAAAATCACCTTGAAATACGCAACCGAAAAAAAGGCCCACTACGGTGGAGAGATCACTATTCCTTTGGTGCAGAAACACCCAATAACAGGAAAAACGATTTTAAGAATAGCAGAAAAAGTTGAGACGACACTTAATCCTGTCACCCTAACCATTATGGGGTCAGATCATCCTTCTGAGTTTTACGAAAGAATGGTGAAGAAACTCAGCGATCCACAATTTCTTTACACTCATGAATGGAAAAAGGGAGATGTCATTATTTGCGATAACTTTACTTATCTTCATGGGAGAGCGGCATTGAAATCGAATCTTACCCGCTCATTTAAACGCATTCAAATCCTTTAGGAGTCCATATGAAAACGGCCACAGGCATTTCTTTTTTAGATTTTAAAAAATCAAGTTCCACAGCAGATTTTCCAAGTGCATTCTCTCAATACTTAAGCTCTCTTGGAGACATCTATTTCTGGGAAAAAGGCGGCTTTCATGTCGTCACGAAGGCCGAAGATGCAAAAAATGTTTTAACCAATCCTATCTTCAGTGCCGACCGTGGAAGATTTTTTATTTCAAGAATGCCGGACATGGATCTTTCTCTCATCCAGGACTTTCTTGGAGTTGTTAAAAAGATGATGGTCATGAGTGACGATGAAGAGCATAGTCAAAGAAGAAAGATCGCCTCAGGTGGTTTTGAAGACCACATCCTTGACCGGTTCTCCCAAGTGGTTCAGAAAACAATTAAAACCCTAGTGAGTGATCTAAAAACCAAAGACCAATTTGATTTTGTCCACCTTAGCAAGAGATTGCCTTCAACGATCCTCGCCGACTTATTCAGTATTCCTGAAAAAGACAGAGAGAATTTCTTCAACCTTGCCAACATCATGACCGGATTTTTCGGAGGGGCCTCTGCCTACCAGAATGCTGATGGGATTGAAGTCAACAATGCCGCAAAATCTCTGAAAGAGTATTTTGAAAAACTCATCATAGAAAGACGCCACAACAATGGAGAGGATTACGTTTCTATTTTAGTACGTGCCCAGAAAATGACAAAATTAACTGACGATGAACTCGTCTCTCAGATGATTATGATGTTAGTAGCAGGACAAGTCACAACCACTGACCAAATCAATAACATTATGTACCTCTTTGCTAAGCACTCTGACATTCAGTTAAGTGTAAAAAACAATCCGGCCCTTTTGGCCAATGCCATTGAAGAACTAAAACGCATCGACCCAGCTGTTACCTTTATTTTTCGAGTCGCTAGAGCTGATGGTTTTCTCAACTCTCAGCCTATAAAATCTGGCGATGTGGTTTTTATCTCCACCCATTGTGTAAATAGAGATCTTCCAGAAGATCAAAAACCAGATGACATTCAAATCGAGCGCAAGGCCACTCACTTTGCCTATGGGCATGGACCTCACTACTGCCTGGGGGCAAAACTGGGGAGGCTTCAGATCCGCTTATTGTTTGAAGAACTCTTTAGAGAACTGCCCCTGCTCATTTTAAATAAAAATATTCAATCCAGACGAGATCACTACTCGCTTTCTTTTTCAGGTTTTGAAAACTTGGAGTTAACTAAAACTGCCATACAATAATGGTGATAATAAAAAAGGCGAAGAAAAGACCTTCGCCCTTTTTTTATTGTGCTTTGTCGAAATTCATCTACCTAAATTCTTTCTTACTTCTTTTTATTCATCATTTCTTTTTTTTCATTATAATAATCAATGTAAATATCAATATGATCTTGCGTGTGTTCTAGCGTCTTGCTCGTGCACCATGTTTTCCGTATAAAGCGATTCATTCCTGCTCGAAAGCATGCCAGTGTATGATTTATCGCAAAGAGCGGATCGTAATTTTTGGTTTTAAGTTCACCCATTCCGACTATCGAAGCGTGAAGTCCCTTATAAGTTTTGTGCTGAGCTCTTGGAAAGTGTTTCGCAATTATTTTAGGATAGCGCTTGTGTTCGTCAGTTTTAAAAACGACCTCACTTGAAATACTGTCCTTCAAATCAAAGAGCAATTCCGATAACACTTGTGGGTGCTGATTTTGACGTCGCCCATATTTTCTCCTCGACAGCGCAGCTATTTTTCCAAAAGCAGGGATCTCTGCGACACGTGCGCCTAATATCTTAAATGTACCTGGATCTATAACGACAGAAACTGAGACGGGTTTTAGTTTAGTATGAATGCTTGAGATGAGATCATCAAACTGCACATCTTCTATTGGATTATGTCTCCATGATACAAGCAATGCTTTTTGATTCATCCGCGACTTTTTTGCTAAATAGACAAATTTTCTCTCAATCGTTTTCCGTGCAAGGTTTAAGTTATAAGCACAAGACCTCATCGACATTCCCGAGGCAAGATTTGCTCTGATCACCCTATTTAACCGGCGTTTTTTCTGCGCAAACTCCAAAGAATGAGTCGCTCTTGAATACCTTTTATGGCAAATCTTACATTTATAACGCTGTATCTTTCGAGAGTCATCACGACGATAATAAAATCCATCTTTAACTTGAAAGATTATTTGATAAGAAACTTTACATGATTTATTTGGGCAGCCTTGTTCCATAACAATGAAGAAGCAACAAGGTTTCCAAGATTTAAAATCTATCTATTTAAATTTATTACTAATTAAAATGACTAAAATCAATAAATGACTGGTAATAAAAAAATTGACCACCATTATTGTATGGCAGTTTATGAAACTTCTTTTCTACTTTTTTTTTGATTTGTCAGTAAAGTGATTCTCTCAGCAATACTTCCCAACGGCTCAACAAACTCAGCTCCACCAATATGAATCGCCTCTTTCGGCATACCAAAGACAACTGATGTCTCTTCATCCTGAGCAATCGTGCGCACACCAAGATTTCTTAGCTCCAGCATTCCCTTAGCACCATCTTTTCCCATCCCCGTTAAAATAACAGCGACAGTATGAGTGTAAAGATTTTTAGCTACGGTCATAAACATGTAATCAACTGACGGTTTAAAACGGTTCACTGGTGCATCATCATTAATTTCGACGAAGACCTTACCATTTCTTTGTACCATCTTCATTTGGAAGCCACCAGGCGCGATGAGAACGCGGTTCTGTCTGACTTCATCTCCGTCCTCTGCTTCCTTGACATCAAAAGGACAAAGCTCATTCATTCTCTTGGCAAAGGCCAGTGAGAAGACGGCCGGGATGTGCTGAACAATAAGCATCGGAGGAATTTTATTAGGAAGTGCTGTCAGGATTTCTCTAATTGCTTCTGTTCCACCTGTTGATGAACCAAGGACAATAAGTGAATCCAGGTTACACATTTCTTTCGTCTGGATTGGTTTAGACTTTTCTCTTCTGGCCGTTTTATTAACGTTGGCCATCGCTGCTGTTCTCACCTTTTCAAGAATAAAAGGAGTGACACTTGCGATCTCTGACATCTCTGGCTTTTGGATATAGTCAACGGCACCATTTTCAAGTGCATCTAAAACCATTGGACCTTCGGCCATACTGATCGATGAAATCATCACCGTTGGGATATGATACTTGGGAGCAATGATCGTCTTCAATAAAGTCACACCATCCATTTCCGGCATGTGAATATCAAGAGTGATAACATCTGGTTTGTGTTTTAAAATAAGTGCTTCAACCTCTGAAGGTTTTTCGGCCATAGCACACACTTCAAACATCGGATCACTTAAAAAGATTTTCGATAAAATTGTTCTGATGGTTTTTGAGTCATCAACAATTAAAACTTTAAATTTCTCAGGCATTGCTTTTGCTTGGAAAACAGGTCTTGTGTTAACGACAGGCTCAATAGAAACTCTAACTTTATTAATGACAGGGAGAAAACAAACTTCTACCTGAAAATCTTTTTCAATCTTCTTTACTGACTGCACTTTTTTGTGATCAAAATACTGAGAAGCTTCGGCGATTGACTTCAAAGTCCCAATCATTTTCATTTCTGCATGGGCCATGTCCTGCTGAAAATAAGCGTTAGCATCAGCAAATACTTTATCAAACACAGCTTTACTAAGATCACTTCTTTTTACGTAAACGCCAAAACAATCCTGAGATGTATGGTGAAAAGAAACAAAGATATCACCAGGAAAAAGAGTTGTTAAAAACTCCCCTCCATCTTTTTTCGTTTGAACATGTAATGAGCGCATCTTTTTCATAAATTACTTTGTACTCAAATAACGGCATGACATGTAAGGAAAGCTTGTCGCCGGCACAACATCCGAAGCATAAGCTTTTAATGGATGTTTCGCATTTCCTTTTTCTCCCAGATCTTCTAGTAAAAGCTCCACTCCGCGCCATTCAGTAACCTGTTTAGCTGCGTGAGCTGATGTATTTCCGTAACACATAATCGACGTCGGCATCGTTCCATATTTCTTCTGGATCATTGAGAAGTACTTCTTAAAGTCCACGAAGTAAATTGTGTTCGGTGCAAGTTTTGTATCCATGCTGTCAAAGAACACTACTGACTTTTTAAAATCTCTCTGGTGCTCTCTTACAATCCCTTCTAAGATCTCTCCGGCCCCTTCAAAGAAAATAAAAGTTGGCGGTTGAGAATTATCCGTTTCATTAAAAAATGCTTTAAACATTGGAAGATCTGATAAAGATCCCAGCATCACACGCATTTTCTTTTCTGGATTGTTGATCACAAATGTCTTCTGGTTTTCTTTATCAAAAGAAGAAACCACTGCTCTTTGAGAACTTCCAGCAATTGATTTTAATTTTGTTCTGATCTCTTCCCCGCGCTCTTCAAGGTTCGTTAGAGCTGGCTTTTCTACGTAGTCCGTAGCACCAAACTTAAACGCCTTCATGGCCGTATCAGAGTCTGCTCTGGAAGCAGATGAAATGATCATGACCGGAGGGTGAGATTTTGTATGATTCTTTTCCAGATAAGCAATACCATCCATTTCCGGCATGTGAATATCTAAAGTCATTAAATCGACTTTTACTGTTTTCATTTTTTCCATAGCATCTTTACCGTTGATAGCTGTCGCTACCACTTCAAACCCATGCTCTGGAGTTAAAACTTTTTTCAAAAGAGTTAGGATACTTGGTGAATCGTCCACGCACATAACTTTTAATATCTGTGGTTGGTAAGACACTGGTGCAGCTGCAGGTATAACTGCTGCGCTCTTCATCGGAAGAACGTTGCTTGCTGTAGGCGTTGCGCTCGTCGCTGGTTTTGCTGCCACTGGAGCTGCTGCTTTATGCATATAAGCTGAAGGCCCGATTGAATGAAGCTCAAGCTTCATCCCCGAAAGAGGCTCTGAAATCCCCGAGAAGTAAATCCCATGAGGCTGAAGTCTTGCAATCAGCTCTTTTGAAATCGCTTCAATCTGGTGAGTTTCAAAATAAATAAAAACGTTACGGCAGAAAATGACATCAAACTTTTGATCTTTTACTGCTTCAGAAACTTTTAAAAGGTTCCCTGGTCTAAATTCACACTTTGATTTTAAGTGAGATTTAACTTTGGCATACATGGCGATATCGCCTGTTCCTTTTGCCCAGTTTGTCCCCATGAAATTCATTGGAATTTCTTTAATTTCATTGTGGTGATAAACACCATTGTTAGCGATCTTAACCGACTCTCCATCAATATCCGTTCCTAAGATTTTAAATGACATCGAAGGATCAATTTGAGGAATATGAAAATCTAAAAACATCGCCAGCGAGTACACTTCATGGCCGCGAGAACAAGCTGCCGACCAGATAGTCAGGGTTTTGTCTCCACGTTTTTTCACCCCAGCAAGAAGCTCTGGAAGTTTTGCTTTTAAGATTTCAAAATGCGGGAATTCACGAAAAAAGAAAGTATGGTGAGTCGTGATGAGCCCTACCAGAATATAAGATTCATGATCAAGGTTTTGATCGATATACTTCATATACTCATCGGCCGTTTTAAGCCCTAATTCCATCATGCGTTTTTTTACACGCGTCTCAACCATGTAGGCCTGTTTATCACCTAAACGGTTTCCTGAGATTTTATGAACTACATTAGAAACTTTTTCAATTAAAGAGACAAAGTCTTTACTAATTGTACCAACGGCCGCTGCTTGACTCATACGATTCCCCAATAAATTCTAGATTCTCAATTAAATTATGCGGCCTTCTTCATTCCACTGATTGCTTCCATATCTTTCAGGTCTAGAACCTTTGCGATATCAAGAAGAACAGTTAATGAATGCTCCTTTTTATAAACACCAAAAATAAAATGCGTGTTGATTTGGTGTTCAACTTCCGGCATCTCACTTACGTCTTCAGAAGAAAAAGCTAAAACTTTGTTAATTGAATCAACAACCACACCAATGTTCATTCCACCGATATCAACGATGATCACGGCCTCTTCTTTATCCTGGCGAGCGTCTACTTTTAATTTTTTTCTAAGGTCTACAACCGAAATAACCTGACCTCTTAGGTTCATGATCCCTAAAAAGTGCGACGGTGACTTTGGAATTGGAGTTGTATCCGGAACTGAAATAACTTCTCTCACCATTAAAAGTGGAATAGCATAATCTTCATTTCCAAGACTAAACTCAATAAAGCGGCTTAGTTCGTTAGTTGACGTTTTTTTCATTTTTGTGACATTATCTTTTTCCATATGATTCTCCCCTATGCGGCCATTTCATCTATAAAATTTGACTTCTTTTTCTTCATCGATCCGGCAAATAATTCAAGTAGGTCCAGAATGAATGCTGGGCGTCCGTCTCCAAGAATCGAACTTCCCATAAATCCTTTCTGGTTCTTAATCTCTTCACCTAGCTTCTTGATGACAACTTGCTGTTGGTGAAGAATATCGTCCACTAGAACAGCAAAACTTCTCTCGTTCGTATTAACGATGATAGCGATCTGCTCGTGAAGTGGTTTTTCATTAAGATTTCTTTGCAGAGCTTTTGAAATTTTAAACAGCGGGATAACTTCCCCTCTGATTTTCAAACAGTCACCCACACCATTTACATGGTGAACAATGTCCGGTGTCGGAGAAAGCGATTCATACACTTGTCCCAATGGAATAATGTATCTTTCATCACCAATTTTTGTGATCATTGCTTCGATAATCGCCAGAGTTAATGGAAGGACAACTTTAAACTTCGATCCCTTACCAATTTCTGTAATAACTTTTACTTCTCCAGAAAGCTTTTCGATGTTGGTCTTAACAACATCCATCCCAACACCACGTCCAGAAATTTCTGAAACTTCTGATTTCGTCGAGAATCCCGGGTGGAAAATAAGGTTGACGATTTCTTCTTCACTTAATGTAGCATTAGCTGAGATAACACCTTTTTCAATCGCTTTTTCGCGAATGACTTTTGCGTTGATCCCTTTCCCGTCATCACTGATTTCAATAACCAGGTTATTTCCTTCGTGAAGCGCTTTAATCGTTACCACACCAGCTTCATCTTTTCCGGCAGCAATACGGCCTTCAGTAGATTCAAGTCCATGGTCAACAGCGTTTCTTACGATGTGAACTAATGGATCTGCCAAGTGCTCCAGAACTGTTTTATCAATTTCTGTCTCTTCACCCACTAACTCCAGGATAACTTTTTTATCAAGTGCCTTAGAAGTATCGCGGACAATTCTCTGCATTTTTTGAAGTGTCTGCTTCAATGGAACCATACGAAGTGACATTGAAATATTTTGAATTTCTTTTGAAAGTTTTGCTAATTGAGAAAGTGACTTAAGCATTAGAGGGTTTTCAATTTCCTCTCTATGCTGATTAAGTACCGTTTGAATAATAACCAACTCTCCAACCACGTTGTTTAGCATTTCTACGCGCGCTAAACTTACACGAATACTATCGTCTTCAGCATTTCCTTTAACAGCTGCTGCTTTCTTTTGATCCTGAACAACCACTCCTTCAACTGGTGCAGAAGCCGTTGCTGCTACCGCGGGTTTTTCAGAAGGAAAGAATGACTCTGCTCTTTTTTCTTTTTGTTCCATCGAAAGAACTTCGGCCGGAATATTTAAGCTTTCTTCAAAACTGTTAAGAAGAGCGATATCTTCTGCTGAAATTTCTTCTGAGAAAGTTTCTTCCTGGTGAGCTTCTACTGCCGCGGCCGGTTTAGCAGCAGCAACCAGGTTCCCTGAAAGAGCTGATAGAATTTTGTCAATGATCTCTTTGGAATCAAATCTTGAATTCAAATCCATGTTAAGCATTTTGATCATAACACTTACGTGATCGTTACATTCTAAAAGAAGTGATACGATAGCGTCTGTGATTTCAAGTTTGCCTTCTTTCAATTGTAGAATAAGATTTTCGAATTCATGAGTGAACTCTGCCACATCTCCAAACCCAACAGCTCTCGAAGTCCCCTTCAAGTTGTGTGCGAGTCTGAAAATCTGATTCATAAGATCTGCGTTGTGCTTATCACCTTCAAGTGCAAGGAACGCCTGCTCAGAATCATCCAATAGCTGAAGTGCTTCAGTTAAAAAATCTAACTTAACTTCTTTTTCAAATTCATCCATAAAACCTTCTCTCTTTTTTGAAATCTATAAACTTGTCCGCTAAATTTATCGGTATCTCAAAATGGTTAGTTAGGATTTTCTACCTTTATTTTTGTTCAGCTTCGCAGCGTAATTAACTGATAACTGCAAAAAAGCTTCGACTTGTTTAGTCGTACTAAGCTTTTTTTTTGCCTCTTGATCATTATTGGATATAATAACTCAACTTTTACGCACGCTTTTTATTTAGGATACTTATGACACAAATTTCGATAGATCCGGCACTCAAAGAGGCCCTTGCAAAATTCCAACTTCCCGAAGTACTAGGGTTTGGAAATGTCATGACTCCAATTATGGCCAGTTGTACTTACGAGAAAGGAAAATGGGGTTCACTTGAACTTCTTCCCTACGGCCCAATCACCATGTATCCAACTGCAAAAGTTCTTCACTATGCTCAGGAAATTTTTGAGGGAATGAAAGCTTACAGAGTGAATGGAAACGGCCCGTACATCTTCCGCCCGGAAGAAAACTACCTGCGCTTTAACCGTTCTGCTGAAAGAATGGCAATGCCGCATGTTCCTCACCAAATTTTCATGGACGCTGTTAATGAACTAGTCTCTTACACAGCGAACTTTGTCCCAAGAAGATCAGGTGAATCACTTTACCTGCGCCCATTTATGTTCGCGACAGAAGAATCACTGGGGATTCGCCCAAGTGAAAAATTCCGTTTTATGGTTATTGCTTCAGCTTCTGGATCTTATTTTTCAAACACATCAGAAGGTCTTTCTGTGTACATTGAAAGAGAAAATGCACGCGCTTTCCCTGGTGGAACTGGGTTTGCTAAAGCTGGTGGAAACTACGCTGCCGGCCTTTCTGCGGCCATCAAAACAAAACAATTAGGATTTGTTCAAACACTTTGGCTTGATGCCAGAGAAAGAAGATACATCGAAGAAATGTCTGGGATGAACGTATTTGTTGTTGTTAACAATGAATTATGGACACCAAAAACAAGTGACACAATTTTAGATGGTATCACTCGTAAATCAATCATCACGCTTGCCCGTGACTTAGGTTACGTCGTTCATGAAAAAGATATCGACATTGATGAGTTAATCGTTGATATCAAGGCCGGTAACTGCACTGAAGCTTTCGCTTGCGGAACAGCTGCGATCATTACACCGATTAATTATTTTGGTGAATCAGATGGTGCGAGAATCCCACTTCACTTCCCTGAAGGAAAGATCTCAATGCAACTTCGAGAAGGTCTTCTGGCGATTCAAGAAGGCCGTGTAACTGACACTTACAAATGGGTGACGACTGTCGAGCCAAAAACTCTTGCTTAATAATTAAAACTTGGAAGCATTAGTAAACACAAAACAGAAATGATTGTGGGTACTAGTGCATACAAGAAAAGCCTTACGGGATTAATCCCATCAGCACCAAAGGTATCTTTTAATATTCCAAATCCAGCAGGGTTTGGAGCATTCGCAATCACTGTTAAACCACCACCACTAACCGCTCCTGCCACTAAGGCATATTTAGAAGCTTCAGACAGATCAACCAATGATCCCAAATAAGTTAAGGCCGCATTGTCCGTAATGGCCGTAAGTCCTGTTGCACCTAAGAACAATGTCAGGTCACCCATTTGTGATAATAAAGGCTGTAACCACCAGGCCTGCATCGATCCTAGAGTCACTAGGCCTGCCAGGAAAAAGGCCACTAAAAAGGCCGTTTTGATTTTTAAAGCGTCCTGGTACTTTTCTGTGATTTTGACAAATCCTAAGAAGAAACAAAACACTCCAATAAAAACTTTTGGGTGATGGGCCGTGTAGACAACCAGAAATAAAAACACCACGTGAGCAAATATCTTCCACCATTTTGGAATAAGGTAGTCGTTGTTT
>JBEIPV010000153.1:0-6261 GCA_040376855.1 Bacteriovorax sp. | reverse complement strand
GATAATTCACGAACTGAATAAATGATAGAGCATAAGAGGCAAATGACAATACTTGGGATGTCGATTTTGAATATGAGAATATCTAAAAGAGACCTAATACTTATCAATAAGAATTAAAAGCCCCATCATGGCAATACCTATAATCATTTTCAGTAATTGTTTGTGTATCTTCTTTTTATTCTCAGGAGTCATTTTTGAATAAGTCGAACGATGTGGGTCATCTTTTTTAATGAGTCTTTCAAGAAACACAAGTTGGAAACTTGCAACGATAGTAAAGATGAATACAACCCAAATGATGGCCGAAAAAAACATTTCTACTGGCAATTTATTAAACATAAGAAGCTCTTTGATAAGAATTTTATTAACTTTAACATAAATACTCGGCAGCTTCCAAGCAATAACATTTTGAAACTACTAGTCCAATGAGAGGTATAAAAATGGACAAATATTTAATGGCAGGAAGGTCACCCAAATGGTAGAACAAACAGACCATTTCCCCTCAAGAATAAGGAATAAAATGCGCCTTCTAATTTTGAGCCTTCTGCTAACTTTTTCTCTGGCAGCTTCTTCAACGGAAGAGCTTTCCCGTTATAATATAGACTCTGATAAAATTAGTATCTCTGGAATTTCCTCTGGTGCTTTTATGGCGGTTCAGATGGGAGTCGCCTACTCTAAGACATTCTCTGGGGTAGGAAGTATTGCTGGTGGGATTTATGGGTGTGCTTTAGGCCAACCACTCATGGCCACTCAAACCTGCATGAAAAATCCAGAATTCGTGAATGTCCCTTTTTACATTGAACATACAAAAAATTTAGAAAAATTTAATTACATCGATTCCACTAAAAATCTTAAAAGACAAAAAATTTATATTTTTTCAAGCACAGGCGATGATGTCGTCAACATGGAAGCTGGCCAAAAGTTGCAAGAGTATTACCAGGCCTTTATTCCAGCTAATCAAATTTATCTAACATCGACTCCTCACACTGCTCATGGCTTTCCCACAATCGCGAGTGGTGGACCATGCCTGGATTCAGCACTTCCGTGGATTCTTAACTGCCAGTTTGATGCTGCTTCTGCCATTTTAAATCAGATCTATGGAACATTAAAACCGCGCACAGAGGCCAGTATTTCTAACCTATACAAGTTTGATCAAAATGCCTTTGGAGGATTCTTTTCTTCGCTTGAATCTGAAGGTTACGTCTACGTTCCCAAGAGTTGCCAAGGGTCTACAAAATGCAAACTTCATGTTGCCCTTCATGGATGCCAAATGAATTCTGGCTTCATCCAAGATCAATTCGCTAAGACTGCTGGCTACAATGAATGGGCAGAAAACAATCAAATGATTATTCTCTACCCTCAATCCTCGAAAGACGCCTTTAAAAACCCTAATGGCTGCTGGGATTGGTTTGGTTACACTGGTCCACATTACACAACCAAGCTTGGGACTCAAATGTCGGCACTCATGAACATGATTCAAAGAATCCAAAAATAAATATGAGTAAATTTTCAACTGCTGAAACATTCAACTGGCTTCCTTTTAATGTAGGAACTCCTTTAAAGACCAGACCGATGAATACTTTCGAAGGTCTTATTGACCGCATAAGGATTGCTGCTTTTGCCGAAAGACAGGCCTATTATGCTTTTTTGGAAGCTGCGAGAGTTTTTGCAGATGAAGTTCCGGCCGAGTTAGTGCAAAACTGGAAACGAATTGCCGAAGAAGAAGCAAAACATGAACGCTGGCTTTTAAATAGGCTTGTTGAACTCAATCAAGATGTTAGTGAGCATCCTGTCAGCTTAGGTCTCTATCATTCGTTTTCAAAGTGCGAGACGGCCAAAGACTTTGCTTATTATATTTCAGATTCAGAAGAAAGAGGTCGAGTGGCCGGTATTAAATTCGCCGAATACCTAAAGGTCCAGGACCCTATCACAGCTAAAATCTTTTCAGATATTGCTGATGAAGAAATAGCACATGTGGCCCTGGCAAAAGATTTTTTTTAAGACCTTGTCATTCCAAGCCTATCAAAAACCTCTTGAGGCACATCTTTTTTATCTTTGTAGATGGTCCATCCACAGGGTTTATTGGCATCGTTTTCAAATTCCACAACCAGTTTAGGATATCCAAATAAGTCGATCGAGAATTTTTCATTTAAAGCACAATGAGAGCAATATAAATTAACTTCTCCACATTTATTCCATGCTAGCTGATGTTCTTCCTTAAGATTGACGACATCAGCTTCTAATCTTCTTCTTAGCGCCCCACCACTGCCACAAGGATCAAAAATCAAACGGATTTTTTTATCATCTTCAATGACTTGAGTGCTTCCTTCTCGTTCCAGTCCAGAAAAGTGAAATCTTAAGTGTTCTGCTAAAAAGGCCGCGAGATCAATAGGAGATAAGATCTTTATTAAGTCCCACATTCCTAGCCACATCTGATTTTTTAAAAGACTGCCATTTGCTATTTCTACTGCAATTTTCTCCCCGCTCGCATCAACGACACTTGAAGGATAAGAGTAAACATAAGAAGCAAATGAATCGTGGCGAATAACAGCATTGCGATTAAAGCGTGTAATTAGTTTTAATGCTTTTGCTTCATTTTTTTCATTAAAGCTATCAATCACTAATTTAAAATCTGCATTCATTTCTTCAATTAGAGCATCAACTTTTTCTGGTAAAAAATTTTCTCCAGAAAAATACTGCTTCATTTTTTCAATGAGAATAATGTCTTCGTTATTTGAGTAGGTCTTTTTCGTAGCATCCATCACTCTATGAAAATCTAAAATAACTTTGGGGCGAATACTCTTTTCTTTTTCATCAGACGTTAGTTCTGCATAATAACCTGAGAGAGTTTTACACCAACCAAAAAAAATTGAATTCATAGTAATGTTTTGAGCATGAAAAGACGTAAGATAAGCAATCGCTTGATCCCATTGGTTGTCTTTAACAAAATTTCTCAAAACCTGGTAATCGGAGATTATAAGCTTTTCAACATCTCCCATGCGAAGTGGAGTTCCAGTTTTTTCAAATACACCCAATCGTTCCGGACCATTAAAATAAGCGCTCATAATCATATTCCCAATGTAATTTTAGTTATTCTATGTTTTATTATTTAATTTAAGAAGCCTTTTTTTGTGAAGAGTGAGTCAATTACATTAGGAGTCTTCCCCCATGGCATTGCCACTAATATCTGCCACTGTCCCACGAAAACTATGGACCAAAAAGACGGCCCATTCATGATATCAAGACGTGAATGACACATACTCTCCACTATGGCTTTTTTTCCCATCATCGCTTAGCATTTAATTAACGATATCAATACTCAACACTTAGATGATCATTATTTATGAAAGATAAAAACAGACTTAAATCACAATCCGGTTTTTCCCTGGTAGAAGTTATGATTGCGGCCGCCATCATGGGAGGTCTTGCTTACGCTTACATGCAAATGAGCCAGGTACAAAATAAATCTGCGAGGGCCTTACAGGCCACGATTGCAAGAATCGATTTAGAAAAATCTGTCATCAACTCTTTAAGTAACGGGGCGATCTGCTCCTTTCTTTTGAACGATAGTTCTCAAAGTGCGAACCGCTCTTCAGTCGATACTTTTAACTCTGCTAGCGTTACGGCCAGTAACCCACTTGAGATTACGATTAAAAATCTATTAGCAAGTCCAAACGCGACTGCTCCTTCAATTGCAGAAGTGGGAAAGGCAGCATCTGCACTAGCGACGAAATTAATTATTGGTAAAATGAAATTTGTCATCAAACCCAATCAGCCACCAGATATTTTCTTAGCAGACTTTCATATCGAGTTCGAGCAGACGTTTGGTATGAGAGCAATGTCTGATATTGTTATTAAAAATATTCAAATTGCTACCGATACTGCCAGTCCTCCTAACGCCAAAAAAATTATTGGTTGCTCTGGATGGGGTGAGCCTCGCGCTCAGAGATTTGCATTCACTGCAACTTCGACATGGACTGTCCCTGTCGGTACAAGAAAGGCCTTCGTAACCATGGCCGGTGGTGGTGGATCAGGAGCTGGATGGAGAATCATCAGTAACCTTGCGACCGGACACTCTGGTGGATATATTTTTTCTCAACCTATCAATGTGACTCCTGGTGAAGTCATGCAAGTTATAGTCGGTAAAGGCGGCCAAGGCTTTCGACCGTACAATACAGGTGTTTTAGCAAATCCAGGACCTCCCTATTACATTCATAATCGTCCAGCGGGCGACGATGGTCTTGGAGGACATCCTGGTGGTGCAAGTAAACTGATCTCTCCTAGCCAAGGTCTTATCATAGAATGTGATGGTGGAAGTGGAGCTTCTGTTGGTGGAATTGATAACTACTCAGGAGGTTTAGTTGCAGGAAGTATTCCTGGAGCAAACACTGGTAGTGGAACTCCAAGTTTCTCATCTCCCAACAGAGTTGCTACTGGGCCTTATGTAACTGCCAATGGCCCTGGAGGCTGTGGCCCTGGCCCTGTTGGTTATGGAAAAGGAAATAATGGAATCACTTTATGGGGTATCACTTCTGGAACTTATGCTGGAGGAAAATCTCCTTTTGGATTCGGTTCTGGCGGTGATGTCGGTGTCTCAGGCTGTTATGTGAATGCTTCGACAGTTGGTACATGTGTATCACCTTATGACGGAAGAGATGGAGTTGTTTACATTGATACATGGTAAAAAAATACTTAAAAATAAAAAAGGCTTTTCGCTTGTCGAACTTATGGTTGCCGTGGGGATTGGCGGTTTTTTAACTGTTGTTCTCATGTCTCTCGTTGATACACAGATAAAAGACTCAGTTGATCAGCAAGTTATTATTTCACGACTAGACTTAGAGCAACCGGTGATTAACTTCATCAACGATGGAGAACTGTGTACATTTTTATTGAACGATCCTTCACAAGCAGGCAACCGTTCAAGTGATACGTTTAATGCATCAGGATTGAGCGATACAACCCCATTCGTTATCAATGTTAAAAATTTATTAGTGAGAAAAGATGCTGCTGCTCCGGCCTTTGCGACAGTTGGAAAACCTGCTTCATTAATGTCGAATAAATTATTAATTACGAATATGAAATTTAGCATTAAACCAAATCGCCCACCGGATCTTTTTCTGGCGGACTTTGAAGTAGAGTTTAATCAGCCACTGAAAACACGACCTATAAGCAATATCATCATTCGCGATATCCAAATCGCGACAGATAGCACCACTCCTATAAATGCTAAAAAGATTATTGGATGTGGTGGATTAGGTGAATCCCTTGCCCAAAGAATCATGTTCACAGCGAATGGAACATGGACTGTGCCTGTTGGTATCAGAAGAGTCTTTGTCACAATGGCCGGTGGTGGAGGTTCAGGTGTTGGATGGCGTGTTGCGAGTAGTATGACTTCCGGACACTCTGGAGGTTATCTTTTTTCCCAGCCCGTTAAAGTTACACCCGGTGAAGTCATGACAATTGTCGTTGGGAAAGGAGGAAAAGGTTATCCTGCAATTCGCACAAGTACTTTTGCAAACGTTGGTCCACCTCATTACATTTTTGCTTCGGGTGCTGATGATGGTCTCGGAGGATACCCTGGAGAAAGCAGCAAACTCATCTCTCCTACAATGGGCACTCTTTTAGAATGTGCTGGAGGAAGTGGAGCGGCCATAAATGGAATTGATAGCTACTCTGGTGGTTTGATGGCCGGAGGTATAAGCGGTATTATTAGCACTAGTGGTAATCCAAATTGGCCAAGCCCTAATAGAATCGCTGCTGGCCCCTATGCTCGACTTAACAATGCAGGTACCTGTGGCACTGGCGGTTATGGTGTAGGTAATCGCGGTAATGATAAATATAATTTTACTTCAGGAACTATTGAAGGTGGTTCTACTCCATTTGGATATGGCTCCGGCGGTGATATCACGGCCTTTGGGTGTTATGTAAATGCGACGACAACAGGAACTTGTGTATTTCCAGACGATGGAAGTGATGGAGTTGTCTATATTGATATATGGTAGATCTTAAATAGTGCTGGAATTTTCTTTATCGAGAATTTCAGCAATCAGTTTATCGTAGAATTGAGTGACCTGAACTTCCTTGTCGGTGCCATTATAAATGAAACTGAAGGCCACAAGCGTTCCATCTTTTTTCTTGGCGTAGCCACCAAGAGAGATAGCGCCAGTAACAAACCCTGTTTTTGCTTTAACCCACTCCACATTAGCAGAAGCAATTTTTCTCTTCTTTAACGTTCCATCAACTCCCGCTTCAGGTAGAGACTTC
>JBEIPV010000103.1:0-10286 GCA_040376855.1 Bacteriovorax sp. | reverse complement strand
TATTGCTGAAAAGCAAAACAGAAAAAATGAAGATAACGAAGAGAGTGATGAACCAAAAACTGGATTGTTGCCGGATATCGCGGAAGGTGAAACATTCCAGCAGAAAAAAGCAATTGAGTCTGAAGAGCACTGGACGAGTCCACCTCCAAGATTTAATGAAGCAAGTTTAGTAAAAGCATTAGAAGAAGACGGTATCGGTCGTCCTTCTACATACGCTGCCATCATTTCAAACATTCAAGACAGAAATTATGTTGAGAAGATTGAAAACAGATTTATCCCGACAGAACTTGGAACTGTCGTTTGTAAAATGTTAGTGGAGAGTTTCCCTGACGTTATGGACATCGAGTTCACGGCAAAAGTCGAAGAAATGCTGGATAAGATCGAAGAAGGCGATATTAGCTGGAAGAAAGTTTTAAGAGAATTCTGGAAAGGGTTTGAGCTTACGCTTGAAAAAGCTAAAGACGAAATGAAAAACCTTAAGAAGCAGTCGATCCCGACTGGTGTTCACTGCCGCAAATGTGCTGATGGCGAATACCAGATTAAGTGGGGGAAAAATGGACAGTTCCTTGCTTGTTCAAATTACCCAGACTGTAATTCAACAGAAGACTTTAAGAGAACGCTTGATGGCGTGATTCATATTGTAGAAAAAGAATTCGCCAAAGATCCTTGCCCGACTTGCGGGAAGAGAATGGCGATTAAAAAAGGTAAGTACGGAAAGTTTCTGGCATGTGAAGAGTACCCGACATGTGCGACAACTCTTCCATTCACGATTGATGTTCAGTGTCCCGAGTGTAAAATTGGAAAATTCGCAGAGAAGAAGAGCCGCTTTGGTAAGCTTTTCTACGGATGTTCAAACTATCCGGCGTGCTCGAATGCGATGTGGACTAAGCCATTTGCTTTTGACTGCCCAGGATGTGGATACCCGGTTATGGGTGAAAAGTTCACAAAGAAGAACGGGAAGCAATTAGAGTGTCCTAAATGCCGCCATAGAGTGGATATGGCCGATACTCCTTACCATGAAGACGAAGAAGCTGGTGAGATTGCAGACGACGCATAGTTAGAATAAGAAGTTAAAAACCAAAAAGGCCTCGAGTATTAAAGTACTCGAGGCCTTTTTTTTTGAGCTGATAGGGATTTTCAAGGCCTTGCGGGTACTTGAGAAAATCTTATGGCGCCTATTCGAATAACCAAATAGTCGAATTGGAATTTATGTAATATGATTTTAGAATGCTTGTTAAAGAGACTCTTTTAAAAAACCTGCTTCGACTGGAAGTTGCAAGAAAGGGGCAGTCGGCGACGTTTGCTTTTGCAGGCTTTGCATTGTTTTCTTTTTTTTATGGTTACGGCTGCCAAAAATATTTATTCTTTATTAAAATTTCTGCAGTTCTCTTATTCATCGTTAGCATTTTAAGATTTCTACTTTTCAAAAAAATCATTGATAAAAATTTTGTGACATCAAAAGAGTGGGCCTACACAGTTACTTTGGTGACGCTTAATGGAATTGGGTTAGCAGGAATTTTAAGTGTGGCCTCTTTTGAATTACAGTTAAGTGGAATTCATTTTATCGTGGTGACCACTCTACTTGCAGGGCTTATCGGAGCTTCTACGGTAACGCTCTCATATTTTCCTGTTTTATTTGTTCCTTTTCAAACTATTCTTATATTGCCTCAAGTGGGAGTGATTCTTTATTTTTATTTCTCTTCAGAAAAAATTAACTATATCCCGTTAATCATTTTGTATGTGATGTATTATGCTTACCAGATAAAACAATTCAGAGCATTTCGTAATGACCTCGTTCAAATGTTTACTTATCAAATCGAACTTGAAACCAAAAATCAGGAATTAAGTGAGAGTAAGAATGTCATCATTGATCAGACGATTAAGTTAGTTCATACTTCAAGACTTGCAGTTCTAGGGGAGTTGTCTACGGGAATAGCCCATGAAATTAATAATCCTCTGACAATTATTTCCGGTAGTTCTCAAATGCTCAATCGCGCCAGTCAGAATGGTACTTTGAGTAATGACTTTGTTATCAGGTACTTTCAAAAAATTGATAAATCTGTCGATAGAATTTCTAAAATCGTTAAAGGGTTAAAGCATTTTGCAAATCAATCAGATTCTCGGCCAAAAGAAAAAGTTGAAATTCAAGAAATTGTCGATGAGACGACGCAATTTTGTCAGGAACTTTTAAGCGCTACGGGAATTACTTTAAAGCTTGCAGAGGTTCCTCCTGTGAAAATCCACTGCCACTCCATTCAGGTTTCACAGGTTCTGTTGAATTTATTAAAAAATGCTTCGGATGCACTTGATGCTGAATCAAGAGAATGTGAAAAATGGATCTCTATTAATTTTAAACAAGACCCTGAGCATTTTTATTTTATCGTCTCCAATGGTGGAGAGAAACTTCCAATAAATATAGCAGACAAGATTTTTACACCGTTTTTTACGACTAAAGATAAAGATAAAGGAACGGGACTTGGTCTTTCAATCTCTCAGACGATTATGAAGGATCATGGGGGAGAGCTTTATTTTGATTCAGTTAATGAAAAAACAACGTTTGTTATAAAACATCCAATAGAATGATAAATAAAACTAGTGTTCCCATTGTTTAGCTTTTAAACCTCTTTTTAATGGTTTGGCAGGTCACTCTTTGAGTAATAACTTCACAGAGGGTTGTGCGAAATTCTCATAAGGCTATGATGTCCCATCAATTCAATCATTCTTGGGAGACTCTTATGAAGAAAATACTAGCAGTTCTTGCACTATCACTTACGACATCTGCATTCGCAGCAGATTTAACATTAAATATTCACAACACGATCACTTTAAAGAAAGTAGCTAAAGACACTTATGAAAAGATTAATCAAGTTGTTGTGACTGATAGAAATCTTGTTGTTAATGGTCAGGCCAAAAAAGATTCAAAAAAAGCAGTTAATGCTGAAAGAATGATCTATACACTTGATCAGAATCTTTTAAGAATCCAGGATGACAAAGAACTTGTTGATACAGAAATGGGCGTAACTGCTGATAGAAACCTTTTTGGAAAGCTAAAATCTTTCACAATCTCTGGTGATAAACTAGCTAAGGCCTATGAAGATTCAAATACACGAAAAGGGATTACATCTCTTGCAGCTCTAGATACAAAAAGTGCTTCTAGGAAATCCCTAGTGGTTGGTAATCAGGTTTGTACAGTTGATAGCAAATCATCTGACCTTTTAAAGTGTGAGCAATCGACAACTTTAAATGTAACGAATAATGGTGCTATTTTAACAGGCGCTTTATTTATTTTTGAAACTGAAATCTAAGATAGATATGATGTGCGCTTGATGAAAACAAGCGCACTTTTTTAGACGATATTTTTAGCTAGAGAGTAGATACCTGCCGGAAGAATTCTTGAATCATTCGTGTGCTTAACACCTAATTCACCTACCACAATATCTTTTTTCGATTTATGGTCATTCATGATATTTCTTAGAGCTTCTGATTGCACTCCATGCGTGTGAGATGAAAGAAAGAAAAAACTCTTCTCGCGAGTTAAGATATTGTAGCAGTCAGTGATCAGCTCATGGATCATCTGATCGAATTCCCAAACTTCTTTATTGGCCCCGTGTCCCCAGCTTGGAGGATCGGCCAGGATAGCGTCGTATTTGAAACCTTTTCTAAGCGAGTGCTTAACAAAGTTTTTTACGTCTTCTTGAATGAACTTAACTTTTTTCGTGTCTAGTTTAGAAGCTTCAGCGTTTTCTCTTCCCCAAGTTAAGACACCTTTTGATGAATCAACGTGGAAAACTTCTGCGCCTGTTTTTAAAACAGCAAGACTTGCACAACCTGTGTAACCAAAAAGGTTAAGAAACTTTATTGGTCTTCCCAGTTCTTTTTCTAGTGCACGCGTTTCATTTAAAAGAGTGTTCCAAACAGCTTGCTGTTCAAAGAAAACTCCACAGTGGCCAAAAGAAGTAAACTTCAGTTTAAACTTCAATTCTTCCCATTCAATCATTAGATCTTTGGGCTCTTTATCTCCGCGGTGTTTCCACGTTCCACCACCATCAGATTTTCTGATACAAACTGATGTGGCCTTCTTCCATTCCTGTTCATTTAATTTCGGGGCCCAGATGGCCTGAGGAGAGGGACGTTCAACCGTTACGCCGGCAATGATTTCGAGTTTTTTACCGAAACCGGAGTCGAGTAGCTGGTAGCCAGGAATGTTTTCAGAAACTAAGTTTGTCATGGGCGCACTTTAGCTGAAGTGGGGCTTATTGTTAAATGATTTTGAAACATTTATAGGCCTTTGGGAGGCTTTTTTGGGGTTCTGGAGGCGATTAAAGGGCGATTATGACCGAAGTGCCTTGTTAAATGGGGATGGAATTTTTATAATGGATTTAATCCGATATGCGCACTCTTAGCTCAGCTGGATAGAGTAGCTGGCTTCGAACCAGTTGGTCGGGGGTTCGAATCCCTCAGAGTGCGCCACTTAAAAAATCCATACAATTTAAGTAACTTGTAAGACGCCCCGAACTTAATAATTTTGAAGTCTCACCCTTAAACAATAAAGACTTTAATCGACTGTAAATCATATACGATTTCCGAAAGTCATTAATTCATTTTTGAAACATCTTGCTTCCTTTTAATGATAAAACTTCATGTTCCACAGAGTTTAAATACTATGCTCCTTTTTAACGATGAGGAGATATATGGACGAGATAGGCTTAGCAAAAATTGAAAGTATGATTTATATAATTAGAGATCAAAAGGTACTGCTTGATTCTGATCTTGCGGAGCTTTACGGAATCGAAACGAAGGCCCTAAAGCGAGCAGTACGAAGAAATATAAATCGATTTCCTTCTGATTTTATGTTTGAGATGAGTGAAGAAGAACTCAAAAATTGGAGGTACCAATTTGGCGCCTCCAATTCAATCAGAATGGGACTTAGAATAAAGCCCTTCGTCTTTACTGAACTTGGCGTGGCCATGTTATCTAGTGTTTTAAACACTGAGAGAGCAATCTTTATCAACATTTCTATTATGCGAATTTTCGTAAAGCTTAAAAGCTTTCTACTACTAGAAAAAAGTTTAAATGAACGTATGGATAAACTCGAGTCAGGTACAAATAAAGTTTTTAAAGCTGTATTTGAAAGACTAGATTCAATTGAAGAAGTCATCGATACAAAACTGCCAACAACTAAAAGAAAAATCGGATTAAAAAATCAGTAAATTATAAACTTGAAGTGCCAATTTGGTACTTCAAGTTTATGGAATCAAGGCAAGAGGTTTGAAAGTCATCCACTTAGGCGCGCCATCTTAAATCGTGAAAAGTGGTTATTGTTTTTCCCAAACACATACACTTGTTAATTCTGGTATGTAAAATGAGTAGTTATTCATTGGTGTTCCATACTGAGAAACAAAACGTTCTGACACAAGCTTGTTGTCAGCTAGCTTTCTAACGACTGTTACGTCTTTTTCTGAAAAAAGTTCCAGCAGACTTGTGGTATAGCATTGTAGCTACCACAAGTCTGCTGGAACCTTTTAGAACCTTTTAGATAAGATTTTAAGAGTTATTTACAAAGAGCATCTATTCCACCATAAATTGCCTCAAGAAAATCCTGATCCTGAACGACTTTCGTGCATTCTGACCATCTCGCGCAATTCATAGCTGCCAATTTTTCTCTAGATTCAGTTTCTTTATAGTAGGTAACGTCACAAAGATAATTTAATTGTAGTGTATAAGTTGGATCGCAACTCACTCCATTTGGTAACTGAGAGCAGTTAAGAAGAGATTTAGATGGCTTATAGCTAAGAACTTTTTCGCCAACAACCATACAGTTGTTATATTCTTTACCTTCAAAAGCACCATTTCTTTCTGCAAGTTTTTTATTGTAAAATTCTTGCATCACAATTGATAATGCAGCTGAACTGCGAATTTGAAGAGTATCTGTAAATGAAACGATTTGCTTAGTTTCAACACTTTCAATTTCTTTTGTGTAAGTAGCAATTCCGCACCTTAATTCATCAGCATGAGAGAAAGAAGGAATTGAAATACACACCAAAAGTCCTAGTACGATTGCCTTAATGTTTTTCATAAATAGCCTCAAGTTTGTTGTTAAGAATTGTATCTATAATTACATATGCAAAAAAAATGTGTTTGACCTTTGTAAAAAAGAGGCGAATGGAAAAGTGATTGTCGATTTTTAATACAGCTATGTGACAGCATTTTGAGAGCTTATGCGCCAGTGAAAATCTTATGTATAATGGTGTTTAATTAAGTAAGAATTTAGTTAAGATTTTCCTTCCATCTTGCAAGAGTACAGATTGAAAAAGGTTCCAGCAGACTTGTGGTAGCTACACTGCTATACCACAAGTCTGCTGGAACCTTTTTGTATTGATTATTGTTTTTCCCAAACACATACGCTGGTTACTTCTGGTATGTAAAATGAGTAGTTATTCATTGGTGTTCCATACTGAGAAACAAAACGTTCTGACACAAGTTTGTTGTCAGCTAGCTTTCTAACGACTGTTACGTCTTTTTCAGCTAGGCAGCCTCTGTAGTGTGAATCATCATAGCGGCATACATTTACTTCAGGAGGGTTACAGAATACCCCTGGTGCACATGTGTATTGGTCTGCAGTAACAGTTAGCGTGTCTCCTTCATTTTTTGAAACATAGTTATACTTGTTATTTGATGAGTATAAACTTCCAATGTTGTTATCTGTTCCCGTTAATCCTGCTCTAATAATATATTCTACGAATTTCTCAGCTGCCTCATCTGCATTTAAAAGGAAGGCTAAGCTTTCAGGAATTTTCTCTCCATAAGTTAGATCTGTTGAGAAGGCCAAGTCGACTACATTGCCACTTAAATTTGTATATTTGCCAACGTAAAGGGCCGCTTCATGTGTTCCAGTTCTTGTTGTCACAGTAGAGTATTGATACTTTTTGTAAGTATCTGTACAAGTCCCTTTGTAGCGACCTGCAATTTCGTTGATATCAAGAGCGAAAGAAGAAGTTGAAAGCGTAAATCCAATTAAAAGAGCGCTAAAAATTTTCATGATATTTTCCTTGTTTTTTATCAATGACCGCAAGTTATCACTTCATGAGAGCAGCTGCAAAACTACTTTCCACAGAATGCAATTTAAGTGTTCGCTAAAATTCGCCCTCAAAGAAGGTTCCTTTTAGGTTGTGGTGGTTGATGAATTTTCTTGTGAATTGGAAGTTTATTTAGAAGTTGTGAGGCTTTGTCTAAGAAGAAAGGATATACAAGAGTAAAAAAAATGTCATTTTGAAAAATAGTAAAAATGTCAGTTAGAAAATAAAGATAAAATAGACTCATCATTTGAAAGGAAATCGATGAAATTTATTATCTTTATAATCGCACTTATGCTGTCTGTGTTTTCTTATGCAGAAGAGCAGGTTGTTGAAGAGAAAGTGTCAGAGCAAAAAGAAGCACCACAAGAGAACCAAAATTTTGCTAAGAGGTGGTGGAATGCTTCAACAAATAGACTCACAAAGATTTTTGATGAAGGTAAAAATGATTTTTATCTTACTCTGTACGCTTATCACGATAGATTCACTTACACCTCTGAGAAGTTGAAAGAACTTAATGAAGGAGCGTATGGTTTTGGATTTGGAAGGTCTATTGTTAACGAAAGTGGCAATGACGAGATGATATTTGCGATGACTCATCTTGACTCCCATAGTGATGTACAGGTAAATGCCGGGTATGCATGGGTTAAAAAATTTAATACTATGGAAAATTTGAAGTTTGGTATTGGTTATGCTGCTGGTTTAGTTTCAAGATCAGACTTTGCAGGAAGGATACCAATCCCATTCATACTGCCACTTGGTACAATTGATTTTGGAAAGGGGACTTTGAATATAATTATTATTCCTAAGCTTAATGACGGAATTAATAATGGGAATGTTCTATTTCTTTTTGCTAAATTCAGTTGGGAAAGAACAAAATCTTAAAGTCTAAAAAAATAAATAACTTATATAATTTTTTTCCTTTGATAGTTTTAAAAAGTTGACTCATAGCCGTCATGATTTTAAAGTGTCTTGATGGGCATTAGAAAGTATTTTTTCATTTTATTAGTTCTCATTCCTATGTTGGGACAGGCCGCTGCTATTGAAGTCATCATTTATTCAGATGATGCCTATAATCCTTATTCCTATGTTGATAAAAATGGGCGTGCTATTGGCATTTATACCCAAATTATTAAAGAAGCCTTCAAGTCAATGCCAGAATATAAGTTGAAAATTGTTCCTCTTCCTTGGAAGAGAGCGATGATGTCGTTGGAAAAGAAAGAAGTTGTTGCTGTTTATCCTCCTTACTATCGACCGAATGAGAGGCCTTTTATCGGTGAGTATTCCGAACCTCTTTTGGATGAGAATATTGTTGTGGTAGCAAGAAAAGATCGTGACAACTACAAGCGTAAGTCATGGCCTAATGATTGGCTTGATAAAAAAATTGGAATTTTTCTAGGCACAATCGATATCACTGGACCTGAGTTTACAAAGGCGTTTCACGAAAAGAAAGTAGCTGTTGTTGAAACTCAAGGTAATGAAGAAAATCTTCTTAAGTTAGGAAGAGGTGAAATTGATGCTTATGTGAATGATCGTGTTGCGATTTTTCATACGTTAAAAGATCTGAAAAAGAAAAAGATGTGGCCAAAAGTTTTTTCTGAGATTGAAGAAGTTGCCATCGTTTCATCAGAGCAAGGTTACCTGGCGTTTTCCAAACCCGATCCAAAATTTCCTTATCAAAAGGACTTAATTTTAAAATTCAATAAAGCGATAGCTAAAATGAAAAAAGAAAACCGAATTAAGGCGATTGTAGACCAAGAATTGTAATTTTATTGTGTTACTGAAAAAAATAAACGAATTGTTTTTAGTTAAAGGCATTTTTTAAACATTATCGGCCAAAAAAATCCGCATTATGTTATGATTAATAGTGTTAAATGAATCTAAGGATGGATGAATTGTAATGCTTAAAATGCTCCCTGTTACCACATTGATAGCTACTTTCTTTTCGACTGGTCTTTTTGCTCAATCTCTTCAAAAAGAGGCCTTGGGCCTGGCAAAAAAATATCACATTTCAACTGATAAACTATCTGTGTTAACCGTTAAAGTCGGAAATAAAAAAGAGACTTTAATAAACATCAATGCAAACAAAAAACTCACACTTGCTTCTTTATCGAAAGTTGTGACTTCGTACGCAGTTCTTAAGAATTTTTCCTCAGATCATCAATTTGTCACAAAGATAAAAACCGATGGAAAAATTGAAAAGAACACTCTTCAAGGAAATCTTTATCTCGTTGGAGGAGGGGATCCTTCTTTTAATAGTGAGGGGATGAATTATCTTGCTAGAGCATTGAAGAAAAAAGGAATAAAGAAAATTACCGGAGACATCATTGTTGATGATTCATACTTTGATGATATTCGTTACGATGAAAGTCGCGGGAAAATTCGTGCTGACTTCATCTACGATGCTCCAGTTGGGGCCATGTCTTATAATTGGAATACTATTAAGATCAGTGTTTATCCTTCTAAAATTGGTGGAGCGGCAAAAGTTGAAATCTATCCACCAAATGATTATGTGAAAGTTTCAGGAACGATCAAGACGATCAAAGGTCAAACTAACGCTGTTAGGGCCGAAAGACGTATGACTAAAAATGGAGATAATATTCTTTATTTGAGAGGGAGTTTAGGCAAGAACTACGGAACTCTTGTTTTTGAAAAAAATGTCACTCATCCAGATTTATGGTCAGGAAGAAATCTGAAATACATTCTCAAGAAAGAGGGCATCCCTCATACAGGGATTGTAAAAAATAGTTTAACTCCGAAGTCTGCAACTACACTTGCAGAGTTTGCTGGAAAAGACATTCTAGGCCTTTTAACAGATTTGAATAAGGATTCAAATAATCATGTGGCCGAAATGCTTACAAAGGCCATTGCGGTTAAAAATAATAAAGTAGGATCGATTGCAGAGGGAGTGAAAATTATCAATAACGAAACGAGATTGCTTTCTGTGAAACCACAGGAGTATTCGTTTGTGAGTCCTTCTGGATTAAGCCTTCATAATCAAATCTCTTCCGCTAATATGCTTAAAATTCTTGAAGGCATTGCTGTTAATAAAAAAAATCAGGATGTCTTTATGAAGTCTCTACCTGAAGCGGGAGTTGATGGAACGTTAAAGAAGAGAAAAATTGCTTCTGCTAATGTGGAGTGGGTTAAAGCAAAAACAGGGTTTGTTACTGGCGCTATCTCTCTTGGTGGCTACGCCAAGAAAAAAGATGG
>JBEIPV010000059.1:0-18241 GCA_040376855.1 Bacteriovorax sp. | reverse complement strand
TGTGAACTCACAATCGGATAAATCAGCGACTGATTCACGGCCTTTTCAGTTGAAAGCGGACTTAAATTTGAAAAGTTCTTTCCATCAACACCGATAGTGGCCTGGAATAATTTCCCTACACCATCTTCATCGACAACGATCAGCGATTTTATTTTTCCAGCGCGGGACTCTGCTTCTGTTTGTGGGAAAGGTTTTAATAAATACACTGAACGTGAATCAAAATCGCCTGCGATTTTCATTTCACGTTGAAGTGCCTTCATCATCGAAACTGAATCTACCACTCGTAAATCAATTGTCACTTTATCGCCGAACACAACCGGGTTCAAATAATACTGGTGAGGAGCTGCTCCGATCACGCGCTCAGAAATTTGTTTTGAGTTGTCTGCTTCCGGCATCGTAAACGTTTTGTACATTGAAGGAACAAGAATTGATCCAAGTGTTGGATGCTTTATTTTAATCCATTCAAATTTTTCTACTCCTCCATCAATCGGAAGACCTTCAAAAGTTGTCAGTGTCATTGACCACTTCGACTGGTTTTTAAAAAGTGGATTTAGTTTTTCATCTAATAAGTAGAATTGAATCTCGTCTTTCTTTTCAGATAACGTATAAATGAAATAATCCAGCTTTCCATCCTGATTAATATCCTGACGGTGGATAGAGAGAATTCTATTCACTTTTGGCAACGTGATGTTTTTAACAACAAACTTACCTGCTTCATTAGTTAAGAGTGAAGCGACCGTCGATGTTGGAGTTTGTTTCACTCCTTCCATGTAAAAGTATTCCGGGAATTTTAAACGTCGGTATTTATCAAACACGCGCGACATTCTCGAGAGTTTTCTGTCTCCGTTGATCACGGCCATATCATTAAAACTTGCTTGCCCTAATGAATGTGATAACAGTTCAGAGTCCTTATTTAAATCGCGAGAAAACACCATGCTGGTCTGATAAACTTTATGGTCGATCTGAATATTTAATAAAATATGTGAATCACTTCTTAAATCCTGGATGAAGCCAGTCACTGGAATAACAAGACCCTTATGAGCAAGAATTGAATCAACTGAAACACAGCTCTGATCCAATACAATCGCAGACGTCGGAGTGCTTAAGCAAACTAATCCTTTATAATCCAGATCTGATAAATTCTTCAGCTCCAGATTAAAAGAAAACTTTCTATCTGCTGAGTTGAATTTCACTTCCGTTAAAGACTTAATCTGTGGGTTAATGAAAGCACTTTTTTCTTCAGCAGTCGCCAGAATTAAAAGCTCCTTCATATCGAGCATACCGAATTTCACAAATCGGTTGTTCTTTTCATTTAAGCTTTTTCTACTGCTTCTGAATAATAAACTTCTCACCTGATCATTTGTTAAACCTGGGTGCAGGAGTTTTAAGTTTGCAACAGCAGCGGCAACATAAGGAGCGGCCTGACTTGAACCACGTTTTGTTTCGTAGTTTTTAATACGAAGAACGCGCGACTCTAAATTAGACGGGTATGTACTAACGATTGATTCACCTGGAGCAGTGATATCAACTTTTGATCCATGGTTAGTAAAATCGGCCAGCTCTCCACGGTTATCAATCGCCCCAACGCAAATAACGTTTTCATAACTACATGGGAAAGTCGGAAGATCTTTATTGTTGTTTCCAGCGGCGGCAATAACGACGACGTTATTTTTTTCAGCTAAATCAAAAGCGGCCTTTACTTTTGCCAGATCAATTAGTTTTGGCCACCCCAAGCTTAGGTTAATAACCTCAGCACCATTTTTAATAGCAAAGTTCATCGCATCAGCGATGACGTCTGTTACAACCTTTCCATTGTAAACGAATCCGTTTACCTGAGAGTTCATAACCTTTACCGGCATGATTTTAATTCGTGGGTCAGCGGCACCCGCAATCCCCATAGAGTTTCTATTAGCTGCAATAATTCCGGCGACGTGAGTTCCGTGCCCGATATCATCCGTTAAAACGTTATTGTTATCTAAAAAGTTAAAACCGTTACAGGCCTTTACATTGGCATTTGGAATGTTGTCACATAGTTTATGGTCATACCAAACTCTATCCTTTAAATCAGGGTGCTTGATATCAAGACCACTATCTAAAACAGCGACGATCAGTTCATTCTTTGAAGACTGGATGTCTTTTGTGTCGACCCAATTGATGTCCACACCAGGAACGCCTTTAACTTGAACGCGCTCAAGCTCAGAGATGTTTTTTAAAATAACCTGCCCGCTATTTTCTAAGGCCCATTGTTTTGAGTAAAGTGGATCATTCACTTGCGCAAAAGCAGAAGGCATCAAAGCTTGAACAAGTAATGAGCTTACAATTAGTTTTTTCATATATTACCTATAGCCCCTTACGCATCCAGCTTCCGCTGAATTCGCCATCTGATAATCCAAGTAAATCGCGGACAACTTCCAATGGACCATTCCACTGCTTGCTTCCGATTTTTCCGATTGTGTTCGAATAAATCGTATCGTTTAAAATTTCAGACTTCTCTCTGAACCCATCAATTGTTCCGTAGATATAAAGATTGTCTTCTCCAATAAGTTTCTTAAAGTCGTTAAACTTTAAATCGCTCATCATCTGGTCAAACAATTCAACACTACACTCGGCCATTGCTTCGTCTGTCTTTTTCTTAGGGCATGATGTGATCAAGCGTTTTAAGTAAGACAAGTCCCCACAACGAGCACTGTTCATATTTGAATTATTCCCTACTCTGTCACCTGAATCAGTCGTATCGCAACCAACTCTTCTTTCATTTTTGTAAATCACTTCTAAAGGATTGATGTCTTTTACTGTAATCGCGTGCAGACGCTCGATTCCTTTATTGTACAGATTCATGTGGTAACCAATATTATAAAGGCGCAGCTTTTTAAAATCGATTTGTCCTGGATCAAAAAGTTTTGCCTGGAACTTTTTATTAGTGGCTTCCATAAACTTTCTAACTTTTTTCTCGCTCATTCCCCATCCCTGCTTTACATCAGAGAGATCAAGGAATTTTTGATTGAACTTCTTATTTGAATCAACCGTCGCTTCAAATCTTAATTTTTGCGTACGTGAGCGCCCAAATAAACTCTCACCTGGATTTGCACCCTCGGCTTCGGTAATCTGAACATCTTCAACTTCTGTTGAAAGATAGTAATTCATTAATTGTTTTGAGAAAGCTTCCGGGTTTAGACCTGTTAAAAAGTCTTTTTCCAGGCTGAAGTATGTCCCTACAACGCCGTCTTTAGCTTTGATGTCGTAGTATGTCTTTCCCGTTAATGACTTCATTCTCCAGAATAATAAAGAAAGACCTTTTTCTTTGTCTTTAAACTGAACATCAAGATTCACCGGAGGATTCACTGAATCCAGGACTTCAAAGTCTTTACTCTTTAAAACGTTGTAAACACCCAATGCGTTTGAAAATAGATTTGGGTTTTCTGATGTATCGGTTGAAAGGTTCACCATGTACGATCTTACGTTGTAGTGACCTTTATCGTAAGCAGCATTAACTTTAATAAGGTTGATATAGTTACTGATAAAGAAACTTACATCAATATTTTTTACGAATCCTGAATCATCATAAATTTGTAAAACTTTAGGACTCTTTTTATAAAGGTGAATACGTTTTAAAACCGTCACGCCACCAGCAACACCAACACCTGCTCCAATGAGCCCCTGGTTGAAACTTAAACGAACAGCTGCGCTTGGAACAAATCTATCTGTGATGATTAACGACTCTCCAACGGCAAGGGTCTTATCGATCTCTGTTAAGATCGATTCAACTTTTTTCCTCTGCTCTTCTTTCGCTGTATCAGTTGCATCTTTATCATCAAGAGCTTTAAGCTCTGAGAGAGAGAAGAATTTGTCTTTAAGTGACTTCTTCAGAAGGTTAACGAACATGTTTTTAAACGGCTCTTTTAAGCTGTCTTTTAAATTCTTAACTGGTTTTACGTGAGAAAAAGATCGAACCAGCGATGTGCTGACTTTTACACTTCCAGCTAAGTCGGAACCCAACCCTTCAATTCCGGCAAACACACCAACTTCTGCACTGGCACCAAAAGTATCGGCCAGCTGAACGAGATTGTCTGTTCCTAAATAGTTTCCGAGAATAATATCTCTTGAAAGAATGAGATCAATGTCTACAACCGGTGCGTACCAGGCACCAACTTTAATTGGTAAAAGCTCACCCGTATCCACAAAGTGATCTAGACCTTTTTTAAATTGTTTCTGGAAATACTCTGTTCTATTTTCACTTAGATCAAAGATACTCATCTCGCCATTTAGTTTATTAACCAGGTTATCGATGATATTACTTTGAACTTTTGAGTATAAGAAATATCTCATCTGCTCTAGTGGAGACTCAGCATCGCCATAAGCAAAGCGAGAAGCATAATCAGGATAGTCTTTTTGACTTAATTTCCCTTCTTTTAGAGCAGTGCCGGAAGTGATCTTTGGATTAAAGGCCAGCTCCTCATTGTCTTGTGAAAGATTGAAAACTCTATTTAAAGCATTTCTTCTTGAAATAAGTTTTTCCACCAATAGCAATTCTACTTCTTTTGGAAAATAAGCTTCTGCTACGATTTTCTGATAATCAACACGTGTCAGCTTATTCATTCTCCTAAGCATCCAGACCGCATCATCGATCGTTGTGGCAAATTCATTATTGGTAAAATGTGAAAGAATAACGGCCTTGTTATCAACTTTTCCATCAACCCAGCTAAACTTGTTGATGCTTTCGTATAAGTCTACAAGTGAATAAGGGATAACTAGTGCACGAAGAGAACGGCTATTAATCGTTTGAGTCGGAACTCCCATTGATACGTTGTAAAAATCAAATTCATTTGGTTCTGTAACGGCCACGTCTTTTAATGTAACACGTAGTTGATTTTCGTTAACAGTGGCCCAACGTTCAGCAGCTCCAAGAGTCGCCTCCGGGATTTCGCTCTTTAGGAATGTGTCCATGGCGAACTTGTTATCGAATTTAATAGTGACAGATTTTAAATACTTCATGGCCGGAATTTTATATCCCAAAGCGCGGAGTAGGTTTTTTCTCATCAACATAGTATGAAGAGATTTATCCAGATGGATGGTATAGATTTTATTTCCATTTAAAGGAATGGCATTGAATCTAAAAAGACCTGTATTTGAAAGCAAGGCCCCTTCATAACTTAAAACATCGTTGTCTTTGATTGAAATGGCCGTCTGATCATTCACAGGAGTGATACTATGACTCCAAATATCATTAGTCTTTGGACTTAACTGTGATAAATCCATTTTTTGATTGGTGAAAAGTAAATCTGCATCTCGTGATGAGAGGACTCTGTTATTATAAACCAAGTCATCACTGGCGATCCTTAATCCTTTTTGTAGCGGAATGAAGGATTCCCCTGCATACGCAAAAGATGACAAGAAGACGCAAAAACACACGAGTTTTTTATTTAAATTTTTCATAGTAAGCCTTTTAAAGCAAAAAACACTCCAACTTGTGGAGATTTAATTGTTTATGAATATCAAGAGATTGTGATTATTTTTTTGAAACGACGGTGTCTAAACTTTAGACACCGTATGATTACTAAACGATTTATTTAACCAGGTATTGGTAAGCTTCAAGGTAAGCTTTGTACTCACGAACTAGTGTTGTTGCTTTTCCAACCGAAAGGTTTTTAAGCTCACAAGTTCCAGGTTTATCCACACCTTTAAAAAACAATTTATCACAAGTAATTTCCGTCTTACATCCTTTGAAATCACACTCAACCTGAGGGCGAGAAAATGGATTGTAAGTCATATCTTTTGTCACTAATGCCTCTTCAAGCTTCGCCTGGCACTCACCTCTTAAATCACTCTTTGAGCTCACTGGGCATAAAAAGTCGATGACGCCTTTTTTGTACTCTTCAAGCGAGCTGTTCTTTTTTAAGTTAACAATCAATGAATGTGACAGCATTGTTTTTGCCATGACTCGTTTACAGTCTTCTGGGTTATTTCTAGCACAAAAGAATTTGTAAAAAGGAAGTCCACCTTCTCTGTAAGCTCCCCACCATCCAACATATGGAGTGTTGTCCGGCTTAAGCCTTTGACATGCACCTTGTTTACATTGAAGAGTTTGATCAAAAGATAGTGCATTCTCAGGTGCCCAATCAGAGTTTGGTGCAAATCCTGGTTCTGATAAATAGAAGTTTCCATCAGAGTGTAATTTTTGAAAGTTTGTCGATGTCATTGAACCTGCTACCGGAATCCCCCATACGTTTGACAGGTATGGTGCCAGGTTAAAACCAGTGTTACATCCATGAAGATAAGCGTATGCATCCTTCATAAAATTTGGTGTAAGCGTCTCAAGATTTTTTGTATTTAAGTTAAGACGGTTTCCATGACCTTCAAGGTGGACACCGTACTGAGCCGAGCTATGGCTGAAAATATCCAGTGATCTGATTTTCTTAAATGGTGTTGCCACTTTTAAAAATTCTTTACCATCAAGTGTGCTACGGTCGACATTATGAAGAGTGAATCCCCATTTTTTTAAGGCCCATTCACTTCCTACGTCTTTTTCATTCACGGCGATCAGAAGAATCTGATCTTCTGGATAGTGTTCTTTATACTTAATGGCCTTTGCTGTAGCGACTTCCTGGAAAAGTAATTTTAAATCATCTCCTTGCCCAACAAGTAGAACTCTCGTTGGTTTGCTCGTATCAAGATCTGGAGAACCAAAAGATGCGACGATATAAGAAGCTTGTGCATTTGATAGAATCAAAGCGGCCGTGATCGTAAGAAGTGTTTTGAACATAAAATAACCCCAATTAAATTTATAGAGGGGTTCTATCTCACTCCTGACTTGTATAAAAGTGTATGAGTATATTTTACATTGATAAAATAAGAAAAGGCCTCCATTCGGAGGCCTGATCTTATGATTGTCTTAGAGATGTTTGATTAAAGTGTGATTCCGAAAACTTCTGGAAGAACTTTTTGTTCAAGATTCGATGCACTTGTTCCAAGCTTCGCCGCGATTTTTGCAATTACGTCTTCTTTAGCATCTGCACTTTGAGTTGCTTTTTGGATCTCTTCAAGAGTTACACCTGTAAGAGTTTTCATGTCTCCCATAAGTGCTGCTTGGTCTTCTTGAGTTAGCTCACCATTAGCACGTGATAACATCTTTTCGATTTTTGATCCTAGAGTTACCATCGACATAGATGTCTCTAAGCTTACGTTGTATACGAAAGATACTTTAGCAGCTTTTGAGAAGAACTTTTGTTGCTCTTGTTCTTTTGCCATTAAAGATACGTCTGTTGAGGCCACTTCATCTTCATACAGGTAACCAGATTGTCTACCTTGGTAGTACCCAGAAGATTGTCTATCAACAACTTCGTAGCTGTTTCCGTAACGGTCACCGTTTAGATTTCCGGCAGTCACGTCTCCGTTTTCAATTTTTCTGAATTCTGAAGCTACTGCTTTATTATTTGAGTAGTAATCGTAGTAAACGATTGTACGAACATATTGTAAGCTTACCGCTTTATACTCGCTGAATTTAGCATCGTAGATAACAAACCAGTCATCTTGTCCTGCTGTTTTAGATCTTAGTGTTTCATTTGTATAAAGTTCTACTTTAGATGAGTAAGTGCTATCTACTGAGTTAAGTGCTGCAACGAAGTCACCTGCAAGGATATTTGATGATGAGTATTGTCCATATGTAGATGGTGCTGGAGTTTCTCCACCGCCACCGCCGCCTCCTCCACCGCCGCCTCCGCAGCTAGCAAGAGATACAAGTAGAGCGAGCATAGATAATTTCAAAAGTATATTCATGTTAATCCCCCCTCAGAGACTGTCGATAAAGCGACTGTTAAATGATTTGTAACAAGGGTTTAAAAAATAGTCGATCCTTTCACTCAACTTGTAAGTATTTAATAATTTCCTAACTTTTTTCAGAACCTATCTGACACCGATATTTGGAATTCAGTTTCAATATGGCACCGATTGACTCAGTTAATGCCCTGCCAGTTGTTGTAAAATCCAAAAATGTAACATTTTTCTAAAGGTTTCCATGAGATGTCTATGTTGCTTATTTTTGAGCGAAACGCTCAGTTTTTAAACTAAATCTTCAAGAAATGGGCAAGAAATGCCGTTAAACCTAAAGGAATGATTGATCAGGAATAAACTATGAAGCCTCTCTCTATAATTATGCTTTCGGCAGTATGGCTCTCGACATCTTTGTCGGCGGGCGAGCTTGATTCAATCGACTTGATCTATCCTGTCTCCTACGATCGAGCATCATCCGCATCACAAACATTTAAATCCAAACTTATGGCCGGTGCTGCCAGCACTTTTAATATTGATATTGAAAAGAAAGTTGTCGCTAAAATTGCTCCTTATCACGCAGACTTACTTGGCTATTTTAATAGCCAGGTTGAGCTGGATAAATTTTTAAAAGATACAATTCAAAAAGGGATCAAAGAAAATCTCTCTGAAGTTTCAGATGCTAACTTAATCAAGTTTTATAAATACCTGGGGAACAATCTCATTGGATCTCTTGCTAATAAAATCTTAGATAAAGAAGGAGTCAAAGACGCTAACAGAAGGGCCATTTGGATTACAAAACTTTTAACACCTTTTAATGGTTGTGTGATCAAGGCCACAAACTCTCAATATGATGCTAACCACTGTATAGATGCATTGACATCCAGCCTCGTTCCCAGCACTGGAGTAGGTCTCGTTTATGAGCTTTCACGCTCAAGCCTAAGCTCTTCTCTGCCTGCAAAAGATCGAAATGATTTTAATGCTGGCCAGGCCAATCTTTATAAGGCCTGTATTAAAACAACTAAGGCCACAGCAAGTGATGTAAAGAACTGTGCCCTATCTTCAATGAAGACCGGTGTTTTAAAAGTCACAGATCTTTCTTTAACAAAAACAATCAATGAAAAGGCTTCTTCGAAGGCCAAGTCAACAGAGATCAAGAAGCTTGTATGGCCTGCCTTTGATTCATGCTCTCAGAGTGTTGGATCAAATGAAAAATCCAAAGTTTCATACACTGATCAGTTCATGGGTTGTATTGACAACCTGGTACAGACAACTGGGTCTCACCTGGTTATGGATAAGATTTCTAACACTCCTTCTATTGCAGGCGCATTCCCAGCATCTGAAGTAAAAAAACTGGCCTCAGATAAAAGTGCTCAGTTTAAATCTTGTGCTGAAGCTCAAAAAAAGAAAGGTGCCAAAAAAGATGGAATGCTGGACATTTCTCCTTGTGAAAATGCCATCACTAATGAAGTGACTTATAAAGTCGTTACTCAGACTTTTAAAAATACAGCAAACGACTCTCTAAAAAATAACAAAACTCAGGCCATTAAAGTTGGTAATGATGGAGTTAAACTTTTAGATAAATGCTGGAGCAATAATCAAACTCCTACTGCACGTGAAGCTTGTTTAAGAAAATCGATTGTCAGCTTCTCTGGAAGTGTGTCCACTCTAAAATTGAATGAAGCGATTCCTGCCAACATGCCGGGAAAAGCAGAACTTAACAAAACATCTGTAAGCTCACTTACTCAATGTATAGAAAAAGAGCTTCCAAAAAATATTTCAGAATCAAATGAGCTTACTGACAAGCTTAATGGGTGCACGGGAAAACTCACGAGAAATGTCGCCATGAAAGTGGCCGATTTCCAAATCAGAGAAACGGCAGGTGCCAACCTTACTCCAGCAGCGACAAATGAATTAGTAAAGTCACTGGTGCAGGATGAGTTTTCAAAATGTATCGGAGCTTCTCCTAGCGATGACAAGCTTGAACAATGTAGTAATACATTAACGACAAAAGCTGCAAAACACATTTCAGATATTTCATTTACTAAAGAAGTAAATGCTTACTTGAAAAAATCAGGTGGACTACAGGCGCTAGGAGTGACTCAAGCACAGGTCGACAGCTTCCTTTCCGATTTAAATAAAACAAATAAAGACTGTATTGATAAAAAAACGACTGGTGTAGTAATGGACCAGGTTAACTCTTGTATCAAAGGATCTGTTAAAAAGATTGCTTTCTTCTTTGGAGACATCCAGTTCAACAAGAGTGTTGGAAGTATGTATGATGGCAGAGAAGCAGATAAAAAGTCTGTCGAAACACAATTTAGAAAATCTCTTGGGGAGTGTCTTGCCACTAAAGATGGAAAAGAGTCTTCAATTGATGATTACACTAAGAACCTTTACACCTGTTCTGATAAGGTTTCTGGTTCAATGACCCTTATTGTTGGACAAGATCAGATTGATACATCCCTTAATCAGTACCTGAAAGATCGTCCAGGAATGGATTTAAAAGAAAAACGCGACACCATTAGAACCAAACTACTGGGTGATTTTAAAACATGTATGAGCAGTGGTACCAAACAAGGTACCTGCATCGACAATTTAAAAAAATCGGCAACTCAGACCATTGTTATTAACTATGGCCGCATTGAAACCAAAGTTCAGATGAACGCAGATAAAACTCCAACGAAACTAAGACCAGTTGAAGATAAATTTATGGCGTGTACTGATAGTAAACTCGAAGGAGATGCTCTCGCTGCTCAGTTAGATGAATGTACAAAAGGTTTTGCTCTTGATTTCGCCCGAGAGCTTGGGACATTAAAACTCAACTACCTTTTAAAACAAACATTAGGTGCAGATGGATTCTTAGCTCAGAAAAAAGAAATCGATTCTTCACTTAAAATGTACAATGACTGTCTTGATAATTTAAAGTCAGTTAAAATGAGTGATGGTTTAACTGACAAATTAACGGTGTGTACTGACGGATTAACGAATCGTGGTATGAACTTGGTAAGAAGCAATATCAACAAGTGGATGACCACGGAAGAAAAAGATGCTGCTACAGTTATGATTAAGCAGGAATTTTCAAATTTTCTTCCATGTTTAAGTAACCTACTACCATCTTCACCTTACTCTCAACAGCTTCAGCAAAACGTTGAATCAAACGTTAAACCTCTGGCCAATTTACTGGCCCACTATATTGAATACAATCCAGAGAATGCCAAACAAACTCTTGATGGAATTATTGAAAAACTTTCAGTGGATTTAAACGATGTTGCGGCCACAAAAAAAGCTAAAACTGAGTTACTAGACTTCCTTTACGAAAGTGGTGGTTTAGACCAATTCCTTAAAGCAATCGTTAGAGGAACTGTTAAAGACTCATTAGCTGGTATTTCTGAAAAAGAAGTTCCAAAAGATTTAAGAGACATTCTTTTAAGAAAAGAGAGTTTTGAAGAGATCTTTAATTCGAAAGATGGATCAAAAATTAAAGATATGGTTATGAATCAACTCCTCCGCCCTGCTCTGGTAGACGGTGCAGACATGAAGGGTGATGCTTTTAAAAACAGCATGACCAAAGTTAAAGATGATGTCGTGAAACTTTTAGTTAATGCTCCTTCATTTGGTGAACAAGCAATTAAGGTTAGTATTCAACACCAGATTAACGATATGTCAGGTGTCACAAAATTCTTTGCCAAGACACTTTATGGTGGCGAATCATTGGACTGGGAAAAAGTTCGTCGCACTCCTGCGGGTATTGAAGCTGAAGCCTATATTAAAGAAACGGTTTTAACACCGAAATTTAAAGGCGAAGCTCAGACTCCGGAAGAAACAAAGAAGACGATGGAAAAAGCAGAAGAATTGGTTACTAAGGCCGTTAAGGCCTACGGAAAAAACTAGATGAAGAACAGCGTAATCAAGCATGACAATTTTAAAGTTCTCATTTCAAGTGAGACTATTAATTTTAGAAATATCCTGGCCGGGAAATTAAGACTGGAAGGTTTTGAAGTTGAATTTGCAACAGGCGGCTTTCATATGCTGCACATCCTAGAGAAATTCACAGACTACAAGATGGTTATCATCAACGAGGACATGCACGATATGTCGGCCCAGGAGATGATCGGACTAATAAGACTAACTAAGTCAAAACAAGAATTACCGATTTTATTTATCTCAAAAAATAACAGTGAAGAAGACATTTGTGACATGGTTTTCACTGGAGCAAATGAATATATCGTTCAAAGTCCCAATTTCAATCCAATTCTGGAACGCGCCCACAAATATCTTCAAATTTTAAAGGCAAATGCGGCCTAAAGAACGGCACTGCATATGGACTTCACCCCTATTCCTCCTCTAAAATCAGTTCAAATTTTAGCAACATAAATCACCATAAGGAATATGCGCATGAAGAAAATTAAAGTGGCCAATCCGGTTGTCGAGCTCGATGGCGATGAGATGACGAGAATCATCTGGAAATTCATCAAAGACAAACTAATCCTACCTTACCTAGACGTTGAAATTAAGTATTTCGACTTAGGAATGGAGCACAGAGATGCAACTAACGATCAAGTTACAGTTGATGCTGCTGAAGCAATCAAGAAGTACAACGTTGGTATCAAGTGCGCGACAATCACTCCTGATGAAGAGCGCGTAAAAGAATTCAAACTTAAAGAAATGTGGAAATCTCCAAACGGTACAATCAGAAACATTCTTGATGGAACTGTTTTCAGAGAGCCAATCATTTGTTCAAACGTTCCTCGCCTTGTTCCTAACTGGACGAAGCCTATCATGATCGGTCGTCACGCTTTCGGTGACCAGTACCGCGCAACTGACTTCGTAACAAAAGGACCTGGAAAGTTAACGATGACTTTCGAAGGTGCAGATGGACAAAAGATTCATAAAGAAGTTTATAACTTCAAAGGTGATGGAGTAGCTCTTGCTATGTACAACACAGATGAGTCTATCAGAGGATTTGCTCATTCATGTTTCAACATGGCGATGACAAAAAAATGGCCTCTATACTTCTCTTCTAAAAATACAATTTTAAAGAAGTATGATGGTCGCTTCAAAGATATCTTCGAAGAAATCTACCAAGCTGATTACAAGAAAAAATTCGAGTCTCTAGGAATCACATACGAACACAGACTGATCGACGATATGGTTGCATCAGCTCTTAAGTGGAATGGAGATTTCGTTTGGGCATGTAAAAACTACGACGGAGACGTTCAGTCAGATACAGTTGCTCAAGGTTTCGGTTCTCTGGGACTTATGACTTCTGTTCTCATCACTCCAGATGGAAAGACTATGGAAGCAGAGGCCGCTCACGGAACTGTTACTCGTCACTACAGAATGCACCAACAAGGAAAGCCAACTTCAACTAACCCAATCGCTTCAATCTTTGCTTGGACAAGAGGACTAGGACACAGAGCTAAGCTTGATGGAAACGCTGAACTAGCTCATTTCTCAGAAACTCTTGAGAAAGTGTGTGTGGCAACAGTTGAATCAGGAAAAATGACTAAGGATCTTGCAGTTTGTATTCACGGCGATAAAGTTACAGCTGATAAATACTTAACGACTGAGCAATTCTTAGATGCTCTTGATGAGAATCTTAAAAAATCACTTAACGCTTAATAAGCAATGAAGAGGCCCGCTAAAAAGCGGGCCTTTTTTTATCTAAAATTACCAACATGCACTTTCGCGATCTACAACCTTAGTTCTCTCGCTATCAGCCCCTGAAAATGTGGCCACAACTCCAGTCGAACCCGCTCTCATGATTTCTAACTGCAATTGTCTATTAACAATTGAGTAGTGGTACTCCACTCTCTTCTTACCTTGTAATGTTGTCGTTACATCACGGCATTGGACCTCACAACGATTTGTCTCTTTGTCACAAACTTTGTCACACTTTCTTTCAGTCGTATTCCAAGAACACGACACCAACTCTTCATAGTAACCACTATTTTCCCATTGGGTGTCAATCACACCACTCACATCAAATGGCTGGCCAATTTTTTCATGGGAAATATGAAATCTTCCATTGCTTGGAACATCAAGATCTCTTTCTGCTTTTAGTGGAACATCTATATTGTCTAGACTCCCGCCATCTAGTTTAAGAGTGAAATTTTTGTCGCTTATAAACTTAAGACTGGCCGAGTATCCACGAGGATCAACTCTCACCTCTTTAGTCTTGCGATTTAAAAATCCTGATTTCTTTTTTACGGTGAAAGCTTCATGAACTTGAAGTCTTCCATTAATCTCCACGCAAGAAGTTGAGAGCATTAAAATTCCCATTAACATCAAAATTTTTTTCACTAATTCCCCCCCGGAACCATGCTTTGATCAGCACGGGGAAGGATAAAGCAATCTAAATGCCATTTAGTTAAAATATTATTTCAACTTGTTAGCACGATATTTTTTGGTACTGGTGTCACTATGATCCTGACCAAGTGGTGTCACTATCATTTTTACACATACTATTTACACGGCCCCTCAAGAAGCATACAACACGCCTATAAATCACACGGGGGAATCCTAATGAAGTACTTAATGTTATTGAGCGTATTATTTGCTTTCAATGTAAAAGCAGACACAGAAATCAATGTAAACGATGAACTAACTCTTGCTGATGAAGCAATCCAGGCTCCTACAATTGATATTGAAGGAAAATATAAAATCGCTGAGCCAACACCGGCACCTGCACCGGTACCTGCTCCAGTTCAACAAGTTGAAGTAAGAAGAGTAGCACCAGCTCCAAAGAGACTTACATCTTCAGATCGTTTAAAGCTATTAAGAGCAAGACTTGAAGAAAGAAACCGTATTATGGTTGAAAAGAAAATGGAACAAATCCGTTTTCAACAAGAGATGGCACTTGCTAGACAGTTAGAGCAGTCAATGAACCAGACAATTAAAGCTATCGACAACGTAAAATAATTTAACTTTTAAATATCTTATCAATAATTGCGGCCTTATCACTAAGGCCGCTTTTTTTTGCCTAAAATCCTAACACCCTCTATGTAATTCTTTCACTCCTCCCACTTAACATCCTAAATTTGCGCGATAATCACTGTGATAACAACTTATCGGGATAGATAAATGAAGAAGATGTTTTTTACGACTCTTGCCTTTTCTGCAGTCCTTGCTTCTTGTGGCCAGGGAAAAGCTCCAGTTGATCATGGTGGGTACAAAAGTAAAATTGTCTTAGGTGCATTTAACGATATGGTTACATCAACGACGTTAGATGAAGCACAACTTAAGGGTCTACCTAAAATAGTAGATTTAAGTGGTGACATGACTCCAGCAAGAAATCAATCTGACCGTGGAACATGCACATTCTTTTCAACTATGGGGATCATTGAAGCAACAATAAAAAAAGATTTAAAAATTGATGTCAACTTATCAGAAGAATTCTTAAATTATACTGCTAAAAAATACGGTAGTTATGAATCGATAGAAGGCTCAGTCATTACTGATAATATCAGGGCCATGTATCATAGCGGATTGCTTCTGGAAGATGATTGGTCTTACCAGTCTTCATGGTTTAGAAAAGGCCTGCCATGCGGCGATTATGAAGCTTCTGACAGCACTGCTCCTAAGATTTGTTTCTCACATAATAGGCCCAATGAAAAAGCACTTAAACGTGTTATTAGTGCTGATAAAATTAAATTTTATTCTTTAGAAAAAAATACAACTGAACTTATTAAATTCCTGGCAAACGATAAACGCCCGGTAACGATGTCAGTTACTGTTAATTTTAACGGCTGGCCTTCTTCTGGTGAAACATCTTATAGCGAAGAACTAAGACAAGAATGTATTAAGTCTCCTGCTGATTGCGGAGGGCACTCTATTGTCATTACAGGTTATGACATGGACAAAAGAGTTTTCATGTTCAAAAACAGCTGGGGAAAGGACTGGGGAAAAAATGGTTACGGAACCATCCCATTTAATGTCGTTGATAAATATGTAAGCGAAGATTTTTATTTTGCTGAAACGACAGGTGATATTCAGATACCTGAAATGAAAAATTCAAAAGTAAATCTGGTTAAATTTGATGTTTCAACTTCTGTTAAAGAAAACAAATCAATCAATGTAAATATTGATGGTGATATTGAAGAAACAAGCGGCAAGATGCTTTTAATTAGCAGCTACCTGGTAAAAAAACATAAAAACTACGCTAAAGAGCAAGCGAGCGACGGAAACTCTGAACTGATTCGTCTCTATAATCCAGAAGATAAAAAATCGGCCGGAGATGAGTACATAAGAACTTCGGCCTACACTATCCCTAAAGAAGAAAATGGAATCATCATATCTCCTAATGATGGAGAAGGATTAATTCTTTCTTCGGCCATGCTTTCTTTGCCGGTCGTTGATAAGTTAATGAGCTCAAATGATTATGATATGGCCATCAGAACAACAGTCTATGTTCACAACGATGATGTTGGGTTTATGGTATTAAAGCGTATCTATTCTCCTATTAAATAACCATATTATGCGGCCTTATTCAGATAAGGCCGCTTCTTTTGATTAAAATTTAGACAGATTAAAATCCGCTTATTTGTAAAAGTTTCAACTCTAATAATTTCAACTCATAATTTGTCATAATAGCGAATATGAAAACAATTCTTATAACACTATCATTGGCGCTGACACTTCAATCTTGTAAGCAGGAAGAATCCCTTCCTAAGACAACGAAAAGCAATGTTGTTCTTGGTGCTTTCAACGATATGACGACACAAAGCTCTTTTAAACTAGAGGCGCTGATTGGTCTGCCTGAGGTCGTGAATTTTTCAGATAAAATGACATCTGTTAAACAACAAGGACAACGCGGGACTTGTACTTTTTTTGCAGCGACAGCTTTGGTCGAAGCCGCTATTAAAATTGACTTAGGAATCGAGACAAATTTATCTGAAGAGTACATGATCTATTCTACAAAAAAACAAGGCCATTATGATGACGTTGAAGCTTCTCACGTAAGTGTAAACTTGCAGTCACTTAAAACAGGTGGAATGCTTTTAGAAAGAGACTGGAGCTACATGCCTACCTTTTTTGGTGAAGGTAAACCTTGTGCTGGTCTTGATGGCGAAAGTGATGAAACTCCTATTGAATGTTTTGTTCATAAACCAGCAAGAGAGACTCTAACAAAAGTTATTCCAGCTGCTGCTATTAAAACAGGATTTATTAGAAAAAATACTAATGAAATCATTAAATTCTTAGCGAACAATCAACGCCCGCTAACGATCTCTCTTCCCGTTAACTTCAAAGGATGGGCCTATAGCGGATCGGTTATTTACAACGAATCCCTAAGACAAGAGTGTTTAAATAAACCTTCTGAATGTGGAGCACATTCCGTTGTTCTTACCGGATACAACCTGGCAGAAAAAGTCTTCTACTTTAAAAACAGCTGGGGTGATGACTGGGGACAAAAAGGATTCGGTGAACTTAGTTTTGAAATGGTTGATAGATATGTTGATGGATATCTTTATTACGCTAAAGTTAATGGAGACATCAATCTGCCAATAGACCATGCTGAAGATAATCTAGCTATCGAGTCGCTGGAGATGCAGTCGACCCTTTCGAGTGATTTAAAGGTTGATGTAAATCTTAAAATGATCAATGGAACCGGCCGCTACATTGAAATCCGTCACTATCTAGGTACTGTTTATACAGATGAAGATGGCGAAGAAGGTGGAGCTAATCCTATCGATGTCCCTTACTCGACTCGCATGAACTTTGACGCTCCTGAATACATCACTTCATTTATGGTTCCAACGGATAAGCAAAAATCTGATGGCTCTGTGATCACAGGAGATATCCCTGCCATCCTTCTTGGCCTTCCAGGTGTAAAAGAAGAGCTGGAAGCTCCAGAGGCCTATCCGGTGATGATCACTGGTTACTTCCTGCAAACTGATAAAGCAGAAGAACCCGTTATGATTCACAAGACAGTTACAAAGGTGAATAAACTCTAAAATTGTCTAAAGTTTTAACATATAAAAACTTCCTGTTAAAACTTTAGACGGCCACGTCCCCATGAAACTCAATCAATTCAACCCCTAAGTCATGGCACGCTTGGTGCAACACTAACTATATATCAAAAGGCTTCCTCAAAGGGGATTTTATGAAAAAGCAAGTTGCTGTCGTTGTATCTTTTTCTGCTCTACTAACTCTAAGTGCATTTGCACCTAAGGTATTCTGGCAAGAGCATAAAAACGTGAACAGATTCCCAGCGAGTAAGGAAGACCCAAAAATCGAAGAAAAGAAACAAGACGTTGATAAAATCAAAGAAGAAATTAAAATTAAATCAGAAGAAGCGACAGTTCAATGCTTAAAAGATAAGCAGCCAACTGCCCTTGAACTTGAAATTAAAAAACTCATGGCAGACAAAGAAGCTATCATGAAAGAGATTGCAGACCTGAAAAAAGAAGTACCAGCTGCAGACAAGAAAGATAAAAAAGAAGCTCCTCGCTTCACTGAAAAAGAAGACTTTGTG
>JBEIPV010000186.1:0-3931 GCA_040376855.1 Bacteriovorax sp. | reverse complement strand
TTACTCAGCAGCAGTAAACCCGCTTCTTCCTCAATTGGAATTAGCACGTAAAGCAGGTAAGGAAGTTTATTCAGACTTCGCTCTTGCTTACAAACTTTGTAAAAAACCAGTAGTAGCTGTTTGCGGGTCTTTTGGCCGCACAACAATCGCTGCAATGATTGGATACACTCTTAAAGTTGACGGAAAAAATGTTTTCGTTGGTGGAACAAGTGAAATGCCATTCATCGAATACTGCCTTCTTCCAAATATGGCAGAGATCGATTTCGTAGTCGTTGAAGTATCAGCAATTCAAATGAAATCTCTTCAAGACTTCCATCCTAAAATGGTTGTTATCCCGAACATTGGTGAGAACTTTTCTAAAGCAAGTTTTTCTTCAGTTAGTGAATACATGGAAACGAAACTTTCTATCGTTAAGAAACTTTCACCAGATGATATGTTAATTGCTAACTACGATACTCTTGCTAACAATAATCAAATCAGAAATGCGAACTGCCAGGTATTCTGGTACTCACGCAGATCATATGTAACTCTTGGAGTGATGAACGAAATCCAAGGGACGCATTTCCACGATAGAAGAATTCACTCAAACATTAATTTCCACTCAGAATTCAAAGTTTCTAAAATGAGAATCGTGGGTCAAGTTAACCGTGAAAACTTAATGGCCGCAGTAACTGCATGTAAAGCACTAGACGTAAGTGATGCTGCAATTCAGACATGTATTGAAAAATTCCCAGGGATTCCTAATCGTATGGAATTCATCATGGAGAAAAACGGTGTGTGTTTCTACAACGATTCAAAAGCTGAAACGATGCCAGAAATGCTACAAAGTTTAAAATCATTCAAAGAACCGGTTATCCTGATTGCTGGTGGTAAAGACGATGAAGAGCTTAACTTCGATCCGTTTGCTAAAGAGATGATTGCAAACGCGAGAGTGTTAGTTTTAGTTGGAGAGTGTAAAGAAAGACTAAACAGAGCTCTTGGAGATCACAACCAGACTTACATCGTTGGATCGTTTGAAGAGTCGGTTCTATTTGCATACCAAAAATCGAGAACGGGAGATGTTATCCTTCTTTCTCCAGGTAACCCTGCTTCTGACTTTTTCCGTGATTATGAAGAGCGCGGGAACTACTACAAAAAATTAGTTTATCAACTATAATTCCTTTTATTCTAGTGCTCACATTTGTGGGCACTAGAACATAATCCCGATCTCAAAAGACAGGTATTAGTTTTTTAAATATATCTTTAAGATTATTTAAACTTTGTTAATCTATATAGATGAATGAAGAAATTGCGGACGTAGATAGATTAGTAAAAGTTTTCCTTTCAACTTTGGCGATTATTATCACCATTGGTTTGATCATGGTGTGGTCATCAAGCTACATTCTGGCCAACGAAAGTTTTGGAACTCCATACCACTACATTATCCGCCAGCTGGTTTATTTATTCTTAGCGATCTCAGTGGCCTTCGCCGTTTCAAAAACTAAATACACATTTTGGCTTAAGTACGGATACATCATCAACATTGTAGCTGCCGGAATTGTAGCGCTAACAATTGTTAAAGGAATCGGAGCTTCAGCAAAAGGGGCCAGTCGCTGGTTATCTTTTGGTGGGATGAGCATTCAGCCAGGTGAGATTGTAAAATTCACTGTTATCTTGTCTTCCCTTACATTTTTTGAAAACTGGAATAAGATGGATAACAAAGAGCGCTTGAAACATGGCGGAACTCTTTTTCTTCCTCTGGCCTTATTAATTAAACAGCCGGACTTCGGGACTTTTTTTATTTGTTTCGTTGTTATCTCCTTTGTTTGTTTCATGAGTTCATTTCCTAGAAAGTATTTTTACTACTCGTTAATTGCCGGCGGGATTGGTGGAGTCTTTGTTTTATTTTCTCAGGCCTACCGTGTAAAACGTATGCTTACCTATCTTGATCCATGGAAAAATCCACAAGGTTCAGGATTCCAGATCATTCAATCTTATATGGCCTTTGCGAAGGGGTCTGCTTTTGGACAGGGGCTTGGTAATAGTAATGAAAAGCTTTTCTATCTTCCCGAGGCCCATAACGACTTTATCTTTTCAGTTATCGGAGAAGAGCTAGGGTTTATTGGGGTGTTCTTCTTAATTTGCTTATTCGTCGCATTCATTTATTTTGGATTTAAGCTGGCCCTGAAGATGAGAGACCGCGTCTCAACTATCATGGCAGCCGCCATCGTTTTCGTTCTTGGACTTCAGGCCCTTTTAAATATGGGAGTGGTTTTAGGTCTTCTTCCAACTAAGGGATTAAACCTGCCATTTGTAAGCTACGGAGGGTCATCCCTCTTGTGTAATTTTTTCGGAATTGGCTTGCTTCTCTCAGTCATTAAGGGTTATCGTGACCAACTTATGACGGGTGAAGAAAGTGAATATAAGCCGCGTCGTTCGACTTCAGGCCGCTCTAAGCAACAGCCGGTAGAAGACAACGAATCGGATCACGCTTACGTCTAAGAAAAAAATCCCTTTTTAAATTTTGGAGTTCCTATGTTCCGCAATCACTCGGCCTTAAAGCCAAACGTTGTAAAAATTCACTTTGTTGGTATCGGCGGTATCGGAATGAGTGGGATCGCTGAAGTTCTTTTATCCCTTGGATATAAAGTTTCGGGATCTGATGTTGCTGAATCAGCTAACGTTAAAAAATTAAAAAAGATGGGAGCAGAAATTCACATCGGACATAAAGCAGAAAACTTAGATAACGTAACAGTTGTCGTTCATACATCTGCTGTTAATGAATCAAATCCAGAAATGCTAAGAGCTAGAATGGAAGGTATTCCAATTATCAGACGAGCTGAAATGCTGGCTGAACTAATGCGCTTAAAATACGGTCTTGCAGTTGCCGGGACTCACGGTAAAACAACAACGACTTCATTTCTTGCGACTATTTTAGCTGAATGTAAAATGGACCCGACTTACATCATTGGTGGAATTGTAAAAAACCTTGATGGACACGCGAAAGTTGGACAGTCTGATTACCTGGTAGCTGAAGCAGATGAATCTGATGGATCATTCCTGCTTTTAACTCCGGTTATGTCAGTTATCACTAATATTGATAACGATCACATGGATCACTACGGTACAGAAGAAAACCTATTTAAGTCATTCGTTGAGTTTGCTAACAAGATTCCATTTTATGGAGTTGTGGCACTGAATGCCCATGATGAAAAACTAATGAAATTAAAAACTGAAATGAAGCGTCCAGCTGTCACTTTCGGGATTGATATTCCTGCTGACTTTGAAGCACGCAATATTGAGTTTGGTCACTTTGATACGAGCTTTGATGTTTATCATAAAGGTGAAAAACAAGAGCGATTCAAAATCAATCTTCCAGGTCGCCACAATATCTTAAACAGCCTTGGGGCCGCAGCACTTGCTTTCCATATGGGACTTAGTTTCAAAGATATTGCGAAAGCTGTATGTAAACTTGAAGGTGTTGGAAGACGCTTCCAACTTCTTAAGAAAGAAGGAACATTTGAAGTGGTTGATGACTACGGACACCACCCGACTGAGATTGCTTCAACTCTTAGAATTGTAAAAGATACGAGAGCTGACTATAAGAAGATTGTTATTTTCGAACCACATAGATATACGAGAACTCGCGATTGTTGGGATCAGTTCCTTCACTGCTTTAACGATGCAGATGAACTTTATTTACTTCCGATCTATGCAGCTAGTGAGCAGCCGATTGATGGGATTTCGACAGATAGACTGGTAGAAGATATTAACCGTCTTCACCCGAACTTTGCTAAAAAAATTGAGAGCATTGATAAACTGGTAGACGTAATTGAATCGCATAAAGCAGACAAGACGATTGTTGTGACTTTAGGTGCGGGATCAATTGGTAAGACTGTTAGAAAATGGGCAGGCGTTGAATAACAACTTAAAGCTCGTTATTGTGGCCACT
>JBEIPV010000137.1:0-7155 GCA_040376855.1 Bacteriovorax sp. | reverse complement strand
CTTGGTCTTCCCATCACAAATTATTTTTACGAACTCATTTCAGCTCAAAGAGAGTTTGATGATTGCCTTCACAAGGATGGCAATCTTCATTTACTAGCTGCTTGTAACGGCAATATTGATATGTTCAATAGAAGCCTGGAAGTAGACCGCCTGATCATCGATATTTTGGTTAATCACGAAAAAGATTATGACTATATCATCCTTGATTGCCCGGCCGGGATCACAAAAGAAACACTTACATTAAATGCTTACAGCGATTACCGCTTTGTAGTGGTAACTCCCGATAAGTCATCTGTAACGGATTCATACTCACTGATTAAGATTTTAAATAAAGAGTTTGGTGTTAATGACAACCATCTTCTTATCAATAAAACTTCTTCAGAGCCTCAGTACCAAAGAATGATTAAAACACTAAGTGAAACAGTAGAGACGTTCCTAAAATGTCGTCTGCACATCTTAGGTGGCATCAAAAAAGAAGACGTTGCGGAAGATCGTTTTGATACGGTTTTACTACAAGAGGAAAATAATTCCCTACACAAGAATTTTGTGAACATTATTAACAAATTTACCGATGAGATAGAGAGCGCGAATGTGCAGGATATGCAGTTCAATCCACGCTTAGATCAATTTGCAAGTTTAACAGTATAAGTAAAGGGAGCACTTTAGATGTCAACTCTATCGAAAAAATTAAAGAATCTTAAGGACTATCGCTCAACTGTTGAACCGAAAGTCAAAGATGAGATTATTGTAGAATACGCACCACTTGTTAAGTATATCGCGCAAAAAATTGCGTCTCGCTTGCCATCAAATATTGAATTAGATGATCTAATTTCATGTGGTGTAATCGGGCTAATGGATGCCATTGAAAAATTCGATCCAAACCGCGATAACAAATTCAAAACATACGCTGAGTTCAGAATCCGTGGGGCCATCCTGGATGAACTTAGAGCTCAAGACTGGGTTCCTAGATCAATTCGTGAGAAAGCTAAGACTGTAGAGCGTGCTTACTCAAAACTTGAAGCAAATTTAGGTCGTCCGGCAACTGACGAAGAAATGTGTTCTGAGCTGGGAATGAATCAGGAAGAGTTCCATGATTTATTAAACAAAGCGAAGTCTATTTCACTTCTAAACATCGATGATTCTGCAAGCTTCAATAAAGGCGATAAAAAGCTTATTTCAGAAGTAATGGAAGACCATAAGGCCCTTAATCCGTACACGACAGTTTCTCAAAAAGACTCTCGCGAAAAGATTAAAGAGGGGATTATGACTTTGCCTGAAAAACAAAGACTAGTTCTTTCACTTTATTACTATGAAGACTTGAACCTTAAAGAAATCGGACAGGTTTTAGATGTTACTGAGTCACGCGTTTCTCAACTTCACACTCAAGCGATTTTGAAGCTGAAAGCAAAACTTAGAACTCTATTTGAATCTTCTGAGGACCTAGCTGGATAATAATGACAGATAACGATTACCAAAATGACTATGATAAAAGTTTGAGTACTCTGGAAGATATCCAAATGCTTTCAGAGTTTTCAGTTTCTCCTTTAGTGAGCCATGCCTATTTTTACCTTTCTGAAATGAAAAGAAAGGCCGATGCCATCTCCTCAGGACAAGTTTCACAATTCGATCAAGTGGGAATGGTTCTAGACGAAAAACTAACGTCAATCATTTCTGAGTTCTTCGGGAACAAGTCCCGTTTTAAAGAATTCTCTTACAACAAATGCACAAATAAAATCGATCTTAAAAAATGGAATATGGTTCTTGAGACTATTCCAGAAATCCTATCTGTGGTGACGTTATTTAACTACCACGGTGGAGCAGACGTACGTTTTGATGAAAACCGCTTCAGCGTTTCAGGACTGATTCTTCAGGATGGAAACTTAGAGCGCAACAGAAAGCTGATTTACGTCCTAACTAAAAAACTACTTCGATCTAAAGTCCTTCTAACGTTTAATCTAGAAAGCACAGCGAGAACTGGATTATTTAAGTTGGATTTAAGAGCTGACCTGTCTCACGATGAAAGTTTAAACTATAGAGTGAACTTCAAAGTGGACGGCGAGCATTACCTGATTGGTTTTTCAAACGTCTTCTGCCACTACAGAAGTAGTCTTGAAGATGTAAAAATGACAGGTGATCATAACATTATCGAAATCAGATCTGACTTATCGGTACACCACCGTTTTGGAATACCAGAGTTAACTCGTATAGAATCCGCCAACAAAGAAATTTTACACTTTCCCTTTTTATTTCGTCCACTTTCCATCATACTACCAATGAAGGGTAATCTTGTAACAACAGGCCTTTCACGTAGTCTGGATGACGAAAACAAGAGAAAACAGGATGTTTCTAAGCACTTTCGCACGATCGATTTTTTCTCACTATTCAATCTCTAAAATTTTTTTTAGGACCGGGGAGCCACTATGCGTTTCACTCTAGGAAGGGCCGTACACTTTTATTATGTAACTGTGTTGGTTGCCATTACTACTTTGTTTGCTTATGGAGTTAAGCACTACTGGGATTCAGGACTACTGAACATCGATTATGTTAGTAACCTTTATGATGGAACAAGTAAGGTTAAGGCAATTAAAGAAAGAAACGATATCGATGAACTTAAAAAGTATGTTGATGGCGACCGTATTAAAGATGCAAACAAGATCTTCGCTCGTTTTGAATCAGACATTAAAGACTTAAAGTCGATCAAAACTCCAGATGAAAAAAGCACTTTTGATGACAACTTAAAGGAAGTGAAAACATCACTGATTGCTTTCCAGTCAGGGCCTGAACTCTCGAGTATCGTAAACAATCTTAATTCAAAAGTTTCAGCCTTCGAAGCTTTCGTTACAGAAAAGAAATGGCCGACACTTACAAGAATGTCGATCAACCTAAGAATGAGACTTTCTCCAAGCCGCCTGATGAATGGTGGATTGTATAATTTTGAAAAAACTCAGAACCTTGCTATGTCAGTTAACAATGACCTTGAGGCGATGACAAATTTCACTGAGTCTTCAGGGCTTCAACCGGATATCAAGCAAGCTATCATTAATAGAATTAAAACTCTAAAGAATGAATCAGCTAACCTTAGTACTTACCTTGACTCTCACACAAAGTTCAATCGTACATATAAAGAGTTTGCAACTGCTTACGCAACTTGGTTTAAACAAGTAGAGCCGGAAATTGCATTCAAAAAAATTCAGTTTGAAAAAAGCTCACAATCAGTTCTTTATTCACTAATCGCAGTTTTCGCTGGATTAGTGGCTTCTGTTGTAATGGGATTTGTTATTTACAATTTCTCTACAAAAAACGCAGCTGGAAGAACAGAGAAGCTTTTAATTGATACAATTAAAGACGGACTTCTTCCGGTTGAATCAAAACAAATTGCGAACTTCTCTCCGGAGTTTCAATTAGAATTTGATAAATACAGAGAGTACGCACATAAGAGAATGGCCTTCGGATCAATCTTCCAGGAAGCCGTTCCATTTGCCACAATCCTTCTGGATTCAAACCTGAACATGGTTTGGGGTAACTCTCACTTCTATGAGCAATGGCAACTTCAAAACTTCAAAGAAGATGAAGAGTCTCTAACATGGGATTTCCTACAAAGATTTACAAACTTGGAAGACAACAGCTCAATCCTAAGCGCCCTTCGCATGAGTACATCTGGATCATACAAGATTCAGGTTAAATCAAACACGATGGCAGCAGCATTACCATACGAGATGTATGTTTCTCCAGTTGAGTACTCAAACCAAAAACGCATCATGGTTATCTTCTATCCAAGATCAGAAGCTCAACAAGACCTTGTTAACCAAAAGATCGCTATCACTTCAACAATCATGCATGCCCTTGACCTGCAGATTGAAGAGAAGATGACGACGGAATTAAAGAATGAATTAAGAATCGCTTCTGAAAAAGCAGGTGTTCTAGATGTTTACTCTAAGCTTTCTCAATATATTGAAAAGGCCGAGTCTATCCAAGATGAACTAAATAACGAAATCGAAGCTCTGGAAACTCAGGCAGCTGAACACAGAAACATTGCAAGCGAAATGAGAAGCTCTTTGGTTTCATCTTTTGAAACATCACGTGCTTCAGTAGATAGATACAACCAGTTCAAAAACTCAGTATCGATGGTATTAGATTCTCGAGATCAATTAGAAGAGCAGTTTAAGTATGCAATGAACTCTTCAAGAGAGATCTTCAAGGATCAAGGACGTATTCTTTCATCAGCTGAAAAAGCAGAGAAAAATGTTGATGAATACATCAGAAGCTTAAGAACGATTACGGTACTAAAAGGTGAATTTAAAGAACTAAGATCAAATGTTGAAGAGTTCAAAACGAGAATTGTTCAGGCCCTTGATCAACTTCTAATTTTCCAAAACCATGAAAGTGATACGCAAAGAGTGGATCAGTTCTTAGGGAAGATTAAACTTGAAATGAAAGGGTTTGAGAAAGTTCTTTCCAACTTTGGTGAAGTTGTTACTCAGCTAGATGTAACGGTTACGAAAGTTGATATGATGTCTGAGTCGAGAGAGAAGATTGATTTAGATAGCATTAGGTTTAGAATGGAATCGTTGAAAAACAACCTGGAGAACGTTCAGTTCTCTGCTAATAAGATTACTCAAGCAGCTCACTCGAAAGATGAAGAGATGATTGGGGCGTTGAAAGTTTTAGTTACGAATTTGAAGACTGAGATGAAGAGGATTAATGAGATGAGCAGGATGACGGGGATGAGTCCGGAGCATTTGCAGTCGATTTCGTCGGGGCAGAGTGAGAGTCACGTTTAGAAAAAATTAGAATATTATTCCGTGTAATTATTGGGGCCCACATCTTTGATGTGGGCTTTTTATTTTAGAATCTGGTTTCGGTTATCAATTGCTTTCCCAGCATTCAATTCATACTTTAATTATTTAATACCGAAGTTATTAAATAAGATATCTTAAGCTTAAATTAAAATAAATCCCTTTGGAATATGTTGAATATATAGATGATCTTAAGAAGCTTGTGGATATTAAGAATGTTCGAGAGAAAAAAATGCAAGAACGAGAATTGGTTATGTGCTTACTCGAAAAGCATGAGATGATAAAAAGAAAAAGAAGCGGATTGGAATACGGTAGATAAAGAGGAAGTTTTTTTGTGAACACTACAACTAAATCTTTTGCAGGTAAAGCGTGGTTAATTTTTTTAGCATTAACATGGCTATTAATATTAATCGTAATTCCATATGATTTGATTCTTAGAAATAAAATAAATCTTTATGGGTTACCTATAATGCTTCTGGGGTTTATATTTCTAATTTTTAGCAAAAGGAAATATTTACTACAAAAAGGATATTGGTATAAGTTTGGTTTTAGTTATTTAAAAGAAAATGAAAGGAATTTGTATTTTATCTCTTATTTGTTACTTTATGTAGGCTTTATTGTTTCTTTACTTTAACGTTCTTTAATAATTAGGTTTCAATACGCTTTTGTGGTTAATTTACATTTTAATATTGTGACAGGAAAAGTGTATTGGAACTCAAATTGACAAACTAGATGTATCCTCACGTATCAGTATCCATCACATAAACTAGAGCCCCACAATCTAACCATCTCTTTTCACATGCTTTCCCCTCATCTTCCCTCGGCACAATTTTCTCTTCCTCCCTCCTACAAACAATTCCAATATAATTAACCAATGAAAACAGTCCTAACATCCTTGTTCATTTTATCCTTCATCCTCCCACTAAGTGCCCAAGTACTAACTTCTTCCGACGTCACAGACATCGTCAAAAACGTCGACTCCATCAATAACGGAGAGCTGGCGAACCCAATTGCCCCAATGTGTATCAACGCGCTTATTGATGTCAGCGATAAAACTAAAGTCAATACAACAGCGCTTTACAATAAATGCGCCGTCGATCTGTGTGGCCTTCCAGGAAAGAGCCCCTCGGTTTTTGTAAGCGACGATTCATACGCCAAATTCCTAAATACCAGCACTAATAAAAAAATCAACGATAACCTTCCACTTATTGAAGCGGTTGTAGATAAAAATTTAAATGCCAAAAAAATGGAATTGGCACAAGTGAAGAAGTTCTTAAGCAATCCACAACAGGTTTATTCACAACTGAGTAGCTCAGATAAAAAGGAAATGAATAAAAATGTTTTTTTAAAATATGTAAAACTCAATTCGGCTAAAAAAGTACAAGTCACTCCACCAAGTTGGGCCAATGATAATTTTAAAAAAGCGCTAAATATATTTGGCAAAAATTATCAATTGGCACAAAAGAATAAGAAGGATGGCGGGGCCTTGTGTGATGCAAGTGAGTGTATCGCTGCTCGCGGTCTGTACTTGAAGCAGTCTATGCTTACTAGTTCATTAGATAGGGCCAGCACTAAGCTGGGAACTCCTCAATCGAGGTTACAGGCGATAAACGGTTGCAAAGCGGGACTCATCTCGGCAGAGATTAAAGAAGCTGATGGAAAGAAAACGAAAGCAGTTTTTGACGAAGCTGTGAAAACAATAAGAAAAAATTATGTTGGTAAGTTTTCAGCTCACTCAAAGGGATTATTAAATGAATATTTGAATTCAATTGTGACGAAGGCTTCTCCATTAGATTCTTCTGGGCAAAAGGAGAACAATGTCGATGCTTTTAAAACCAAAGCAGCAAAACATCTTGGTACTTTAGGTAAGAGACTTGAGCCTTCGGAGCTAACTGAGATGGCCTTTGAATACATAAACGATCCGACTCAAATAAGTGCGTCAGTGTCAATGGAGCCTTGTAATGATTATGGAGCTAGTATTTGGGATATGTTTTTATCAGCTAAAAAACTGGAGATTGTCTTAGGGAATTCAAAAATGCTCAATGGAAAAGACCATATTTATATTTCTCCATTTGCATGTCAGCATGCAGATCATGGTAAACAAGTTGTAGCTCATGAGATAGGGCATGCTCTCAACTCCTTCTTTCAATACAACACTGTCAGCGAATCGAGTGCGAAGAATTTTAATGACATGAGGGCTTGTGCTAAAGGTCAGTACCAGGTTTTTCAAAAACCAATAAGACCAGAACTAAGTATTGCAGGGGACTCCTTAGTGACTGAGGAAGATCATGCAGATTTAATTTCTTATATGGCGATAGGAGATAAAACTATCTATACGTGTTCTTTTTTACAGCCAAGT
>JBEIPV010000190.1:0-3741 GCA_040376855.1 Bacteriovorax sp. | reverse complement strand
CCATTTCCCAATGGGAGCAAGTACAGATTTTTCTATGGTTGGAAAAACCATTGTTACAAATCGTGTTGATACACTGCTGGGAATGCCCTCTTATTTAATTCAGCTCTTTAAAGAAAACCATGAAGAGTTTAAAAAATACCGTGGAATCAAGAAGATCTACTTTGGTGGTGAACACTTTAGTGAAGCTCAAAGAACTTATTTAAAGCGTGAGTACGGAGTAGAAATAATTCGTTCAGCAGCATACGGTTCAGTTGATGCCGGCCCATTAGGATTTCAGTGTGAGTATGCAACCGGTGGGCTGCATCACTTGCATGAAAAACTCCATGACCTGGAGTTTGTCGATCTAGAAAAAGACACTCCGGTTAAAGCTGGTGAGGTCGGAAGATTATTATTTACTTCAAAAGTTCGTCATGGACAAAAAATCGAGCGTTACGCCATTGGAGATGTCGGCAGAAAGCTTGAAGGAGTCTGTGCTTGTGGAAGGCAGGGAACTCGCTTTGAACTCTTAGGTCGTCATGGAGATGTCTTTAGAATTGGAACAGTCTTTTTAAGTTACCAGCGCTTTCAAAAAATCCTGATTGATCAATACGAATACGAAGGATCAATTCAGTTACATCTCTATGCAGGTGACGGAATAAAAAAAGATAAAGTTGTCTTAAAAGTAGAGAACTTATTCAGTGATCAATATAAAGATGCCCAGATTCCTGAGCGAGTTAAAAAAATGATCACGGCCCAATACCCGGATTTAAACCTGGTAGTGAATACCGATTTAGTATTGGATTTTGAGGTAGAAATTTTAGACAGGACTCAACTAACTTTCAGTGCTAGCACTGGAAAACTTAGAAGTGTGATCGATCATAGGAATTAAGAATGCAAAAATGGACTTTGAAAGAAATTATCGAACACGCTAAAACTCATTCACCTTATTATCGTGAATTGTATAAAGGCATTGATACGCTCGAGCTCTCAAAGCTTCCAGTGATCGATCAGACAAAATTCTGGAAGGCCCAAGTTGTCACTTCAGCTGATCCTGATGGAATTGTTTTTAAGAGTGGTGGAAGCACTGGTGCTCCAAAGTACTCTTATTTCACCAATCTCGAATGGGAAAGTTTTTGTAAGTCTTTTGGTCTGGGAATGGCCGAAGGGATTTTAGAAAACGGGGACCGCATTGGAAATCTTTTTTATGCAGGAGATTTATACGCTTCTTTTTTATTCATCAAAGATTCACTACAATCCATTCCTGTAGAAAATAAAAAACTCACGATGTTTCCGATTGCCGGACAGACTGAACATTTACAGATTTTAAAGACATTAGACGAATTTAAAATTAATACGATAGTCGGAGTTCCTTCGGCGATTTTAACGTTATTGGAAAAATATTCGTTTAATAAATCAAAATACCCCAATCTAAAAATAGAGAAACTTCTTTTTGGTGGTGAATCCTTATACGACGATCAACGCCAGGCCTTGTTGGGAATTTTTCCAGACGTGCAGATTTCATCTATTGGATGCGCCAGTGTCGACGGCGGCTTGATTGGTTATTCAAGCAAGGACTGTGAAAGTGGAGAACACCGTGTCTTTGATGGTGCTCACATTATCGAAATTGTTGATCCTGATACTCATGAAGTTATTCATGAAAAAGAGAGAATGGGAAAAATTCTTTTAACAAATCTTTCAAGAAAACTAATGCCAATCATCCGCTATCCAGCGGGAGATCTGGCCATGTGGATGGAAGATGAAAATACGCCCAATAGAAAGTTTAAGTTACAAGGTCGCTCTGAAGAGGCCGCAAGGCTGGGAACACTGAGTGTGTATTTCGAAGACACCAGAGAAATGGTGTTGAAGGCCCTGAGTGACTGCAACGGCATTCAATTTCAAATGCTCTTGAAGCATTTTGATCATCGAGATGAATTAACGTTGAGGATTTCAGGACTTGATCTGGCAAAAATAGAAAAGAGTAAGGATCGTGTGCTTGATGCGTTCATTAAAGAAAAACCAGGCTACCAGGATCTTTTAACTAAGAACCTGATTCATTCACTGAAAATAAAAGTTGTTCCGCAAGGAGAACTTGAGGCCAATTCCCGCACCGGGAAATTAAAGCGAATCATTGATTCGCGATTTTAATTAATAAGGAAGGAATATGGATAAAGACGCTAAAATTGTTGTTTTCGGGATCGTGCTTACAGTTCTTATTTTTGCAGCTTCGGTCTATTTCAAACTTAAATCGTAGTCCAGTCAGTCTTTCTCTTAGAACATGAAGATACATGAGGTTGTGAGCTAAAAAATTGGCATAATTAGCTAGTGTCTGCTCCGTAAACAACTGACTAATGTATTAAAAACTAAAGTGATTTTTAATTAATCCGTTAAGAGTTGAGGTGTTGGGTTAAGCTTAATTCTAAGTAACTCAAAAATAGGAAAGACAATGAGATCTTATCTCTTCATTATAATTTCACTTTTGCTGTCGGTAAGTTGTGTAGATTTAAATACTATTGTGGTGTCTTTAAAAAGTGGCCAGATACAATCTAAATCATCTTCTGCCTCAGTTTCAAACATTAAAATTGTTGGCAACAAACTAGAAATCACAGGTGCTGGATTGGATTCAGTAACTTCTGTCAAATTAGATGAAGACGGTACTGCTAAAAATTTTACAGTTGAATCAAAGTCTGCAAATAAAATTGTGGCCATAGGATCACAGGCAACAACATTAACAATTTCAAAAGTGTTTAAACTCATTCTTTCAGAAGCTAATGCAAGTGCAACTTTTCCCATTGATTTTTCACTTTGTGATGCCACGTTAGCGGGGATAGAAATGGACTGTACAGTTCCAGATGATGGAAATGTTCTTGCGTACGATGCAGGTTCAAATAAATGGAAACCGACAGCTGTTTCTGGTGTGGCAACTCCGGTTATTGGGCAAAATGGTTATGCAAAATTACAAATTAATTTAACAGAGCCAGTGGCGTGTAATGCAGGGAGTGTAGGTAGTATTGCCTTAAACAGTGATGCGGAAATGTGTATTTGTAAAAGTAGTGGGTCTTGGCAGTATCTTGCTAGTGATGGCAATGAAAGTGGAAAAAGTTGTCAATGGAATCTGAATTGTCCTGACACCGGCCTCCCAGTGGGAGTTACAGCAGGAAATTGGGTGAGGTGCAGATGTTCAACTGCTCAATTAGCAAGTGGCCCAGTGGTAGGTGGTGATCCTGCTAATAGTGATTTTGATTATAGTACAGCATCTTCAATTTGCAGGGCCTATCTTCACAGTGGAGTACAAGCAATAAGTCCGGGTAATTTTGTAGATGTACAAGTTGATAGTGGAAAGGCTTCATATCCAGGAACTACAAGCAACGGAATTACTTCATCAGCTGGTGGAGCAACTGCCTTAATGTTTACTGTTTATGGAAATTCAATCTAGTAGATAAAGATCTATTTCAAACTTAAATCGTAGTCCAGTCAGTTTCTTCTAAACGAGGGTCATTAGGCCCTAGAATATACTTTTGAACACCTAAGTTTCCAAAAATAAAATCCGGCACTCTTATACGATAGAAAATCCCTTTTTCATGATTACTCGTATTCACGACGTTGGTCTTTGACATCACCGCTGAATGAGCAGCTCCATCTTCATAAGGAATGAAAAGATCAAAGTGTTCTTGCTTGGCAAGGAAGAACTCAACAATATGTTTTCTTAAAGCAGACATATCTTCAGGATCATAACTCGAAACTAAAAAGCTTCCAGGGTATTTT
>JBEIPV010000082.1:0-13422 GCA_040376855.1 Bacteriovorax sp. | reverse complement strand
TCAACAACTCCACACTCACTTTCTCCCCCCACTCAGCAGACAAACTCGGCGGGTAATGAATCCCTTCTTTATTCTTTGCAGGAAAACTCGTAAGCTTCAAGCTATCAATGTAATCACAGTTGTTTTTTTTCGCTAATTCACTCAACAAAAGATTCGTCTCTTTAAGTCTTGCTCTCGTTACAACTTTTGAATTCGCATCAGGTGGGCCAATCCAAATACACTTACTGCCTTCATTGGAAATCGCCGTCATCATGGCCACAATACTCTTCGTCGCATTTTTTGGCGCATTCACCGCGATGTTTGTTCCCAACTGAACGATCGTTACATCAGGACGATACTTTGCTAATTCATCTGCAAATTTTGGCGTTTGATGTTCAACTGATCTCACTTCATTTTTGCCATCTTTTTTCCAAAAACCACAAACTGTTTTTTCGAATTTATTATTTCCAAGCCACGTACTTGGTGTGGCCCCACAACTCGCTTCCAAAACAATGCGATCTGAAACACTTGATAGATTTTTATCAATCGTCGTTCCTAATTTTCCATAACTGTGAGAGTCCCCTACATATAAAATCGTAGGATTCACTGCGGCCATAGTAGTAGAGGTAACCAATATAATGAGTGCTAAAAGTGTTGTTTTCATGACCTTTATTTAACACAATTGGTGTTATTTAGGAGTCAACCATGAAAACTCTATAGTCTGCTGGCACCAATGGAAGCTTTTTCCCACCCGCTTTAAGGGCGTTTTTAATCCCCAATCATGTTAAAATATTTAGATGAAAATCTCCCTATTATCACTACTATTTGTCCTATTACTTTCCAGTTGTTCTCACACCCAATCAAACATTGAGTATGTTGAAAATGAGCGCACAGTTGCATCCGATAGATGTGACGAACTTGTGGCCTTATTTTTTAATAAAAACCCTGCAACTCTAGAAATTCCAGCTAACTCTATCTTGGGAAAAAATAAGCAATTTGTTGAAAGTATGGATTCAATTAGACTTACTTCAATTGATTATAACTCTTACTATCAAGACTTCTTTGCGCTTAATAAAAAACCACCGACTCTAAGAGACGCTCTCACTTACATTCATAATATTAAACTTAAGACTGTTAACAGCTACGACGCTCTCATCTCTGAGCTTCAGAAACTTCCCAACAAGAACTCTCCTGAAATTGAGCTTTTTACAAATGAAGTGATCAAGGCAAAAAATAAAGTTAATAAAAATAAGAGCATCGAACAATACAACTCTGAATTGATTGCATCGTATGAAAAAGGAAAATCACAACTTCCCAATCTAGATACAGTCATCACCGTCGATGAAGCTACAGGTACACAGATTGATGAAGCCTTCTATCAGTACTTAAAAGTGGTAGACACTCTGACTGCTTTTCAAGGCGAGTACGGCGAGCTCATGGCAATGGCCACTTCAAAAGAGAAAGTGCTAATGCGTGGAATGCGTTTTGATAAAGGTGGACTAAACAATCCTCTGCCTGAAAGACAAATTGCACAGAAAGTGAATGAATTAGAGAAAAAAGTTTCCAAGATGACTGATCAGGAAATTATTGATCTTATCAATCCACACAAAGAAGGTCTTTTAAGAGAGGCCTACAAGTTTCTTGAAGAGAGCCACTTCTCAATGAAAGAAAGAAAAGTTGTTATAAGCAAGATTTTTAATATGATCAGAAGTAAAGAAATTGATCTGATAACAGAAGATGGCATGGGAAGAATCACCTGGGCCGAAGTTAAGGCCTATAATAAACCCGTGACACTCAAACTTCTTGGCCATGGCGATAAGAGCATCCTTGATCAATTAATTGAACACAAGGCCTTAAGAGACGTTTTAGGACTTGAACAGACAGTAAAGCTGAGATTTGTCTCCTCTATTTCTGTAGTCGATGAAGAAGCAGCAGAGGCCATTAAAAAAATTGGGTATGAAATCATAAGTGCAAAATGAATAAGTGGACTATAAAAAATTCATTTCATAAATCCATTTTTGAATGGAATTTCTCGATTATTGAGTCTTGGAATGACGTGGTTTTTCTCTATTCAAAAATCGTGAATGACCAAGAAATCTATAAAAAGAATTACCTATTCTTTTCTTCTTCAACCAATTCCCCTTTTTCAAAAGATGAAATCATGAGTTGCCTGGAGTTTACGTTTGAACTGCTTAGTAATGATGACTTTAACAAGTCTCTTACAAAAGAAGACAAAATGAATTTCTATGATCTTTTTTTAGAAATTCAGTCTGATGTTCTAAATGACAATGGCGATACATTCACAACCGCTCTTAACGAAGCTGATTAAAAAAATCCCAAGTTATGTCATTGGCAGAGATCGCTTTTGAAGTAGATTCACTCCCCCTTACTTTCTCTCCACCTGGCCATGAATGCCCCCCAGTCTCCGTAACACACAACTGAACCTGAGTGCTGTTTTTACAAGATGAATAAGTCTCACAATACGCCCCTTTTTTTTCAAGAATACGTTTTGGAGTTTCATGACATCCGTTAGACTTAACCCATTTTAAAATAGTATTAGGAACAGAGTTAAAATCAGTTACCTGAGATTTATCTCTTGAGCCTTTACCTGCTCCACCATTAAATAGAACATGGTCATCATCTTTTGCATGAATGTGTAAAATGGAGATTGGATTTTTTGGTGTGCAATCAATAGTATTATCAGTTCCAGCAACGGCCGCAATTCCTTTAAATGTGTCCGACAACTCGCAAGCAAGGCGGTAAGACATCATTCCACCATTGGACATCCCTGTGGCAAAAACTTTATTTTTATCGACATTGAGTTGGGCCGTCACTCTTCTAACCAATTCCTTTATAAATCCGACATCATCAATATTTTTATCACGTGCATCCCCACAGCATTTCCCGGCATTCCACGTCGCAAACTTTCCTGAGTTGAATTTACTGTAACCGTTAGGAAAGGCCACAATAAAACCAAGCTCCTCTGATTTAGAGATCTGTTTGTAATACTTGTCATTGGCCTGATAACTCATATCTCCCCCTCCGCCATGTAGAGCAACAAGAAAGGGAGTTGGTGTTTGAGCATTATATTTTGCAGGTACATGAAGTTGATACATTCTCGTTAAACCTTTATGACTGAACGATAATGAATAATCACCTGGACCAGTGATTTGTACTTCTCCATCCTTATCAGTTTTAGGGGCCGGTTTTTCTTCCTGCTTTTTCACCATGCGCTCTTTAATTCTCTCTCTGATTTTTTCTCGAAGACCTTGAGCATTCGCTGATTGGAACGATAGAGATAAAATAATTAACAAACATGTAAAAACATTCTTCATAAAGCTCCCTCTCAAAAATGCCGGCATATATATTGCTATATTAATGACTATTACAGAGGAGTAAACATGAAAACTGAAACCGAAGCACAAAAATCAAATATCCCTTTAACTGAAAGACTAAAAAGTATACCAGAAATGTTTGGTATTAGAGTTAATGAGGAGCCGATATATAAAGTTTTAAAAACTGATGGTGATTTTGAAATAAGAAGCTACGGAGCACAGCTCATAGCGAAGATAACAATGCACGGGATGTCTTTTGATTATTTTAGAGAGCATGCTTTTGAAAAACTCGCCGATTATATCTTTGAAGGAAATATGAAAAATAAATCTATCCCTATGACTGCTCCGGTTATTCATGAGCACGGTAAGGGAGAACAAGTCCCGATGACGACTCCTGTTTATCAGGAAGAAAGTGGTGCCGGTGTCTGGACGATGTCATTTATCCTTCCAAAAGAATATACCCTTGCAACTGCTCCGCAACCTAAAAATAAGGACATCGTTTTAGAGGTCGTAGAGCCTTATGAAGTCGCTTGTGTTTCTTATTCAGGACACAACTCAATTGATAAAATTAAAATGCACGAAAGAGAGCTGGCGGCCTGGTTAGTTGATCATTCTGAATATGTTCCGACTGGAAAGTATATGATTGCTCAGTACGACGCTCCTTTTGTTATTCCATTTTTGAAGAAAAATGAAATTCAGGTGAAGCTAAAATATCTTCATTAAACCGCTCGATGGGGTAAATTACCACATACTTTTCTTTCCCTGAGAATCATTCCAACTAAGACAGTTGGAATGATTCTTGAACCACATATCTATAACCCATGAAACAGTTCACTAACGAACTACATTATAATCTGGAGAAAATTATGAAAAATCTAAAAAAAGAACCGCTAACAAAAAAAGCTGGTGATAAGCTTGAGCGTTTTGGAGAAAAAGTTTCAAAAGCTGGTGCTCAGAAAATTGGAAATGCGATCTCTCGCGCTGGTGACAAGCTTGAACACTCTCAAGATGCAAAAAGAAAAGACTTCGATAAAAATGTAAAAAGATAATATCGAGATTTCGGCAGGTCATAGGCCTGCCGAATTTTGAAATTGTTTACTCTAAGTGATAGAATCATTCCAATAATTAAATTACTTGGGACTTGTTTAAAGATGAATCACTCAGAACTATGTAAGGCAGTATGCGAAGAATTCCAACAATTAGGATTCAAAAAAGACGTTGATCCAAGGACCTTAAAAGAAAGCTTCAACATCCTCAAGCAGGCCGATGGGCAGTGGTTTAAAAGTACAAAGACCGGCCTTCACGATGCCGCAACAACAACTCTACTCAATCTAGATGAAATGCCTAATCTCAAATTAATGACCGACATGATCGACGAACTAGATTCTAACATCAAAAAAGAAGGTGGAAGAATTTTCATCAGTGAAAGCTTAGTTTATAAAATCAAAAAAGGAACCCAATCTCCTTTGATCGTTGCTGAGAGCTCTGAAGAGAAGGCCTCTGGACGATATAGAAAGCTATGTGATGAAATTATTGAGCATGGCCTTGAAAGAGATAGATATAGAACTGAAGAAACCTATATGCTGACGAAAGCTGCTAATGGTGAGTGGTCTATGAGTTCCAGCCATGAAAACCATAGTGGAACGAAAAAAAATCTTAACCTTGCCAAAATGCCTCAGCTAAAAATCCTGGCAACAAAACTCAATAAACTAGATGCAAAATTTCAACTAAACGGGGGAAGAATCTTTATCACCCCTACCCGCGTTTATAGATTAAATAATAAAATTGAAGTTGATTTTAAGGCCTAATTAACGAATCAAAAGAACCTGGAGATCGCAAACATTAGTTTCAGTCGGCCCCGTCTTGAAAAGTCCACCGGCCTTCTCAAAGAAATGATAAGAGTCATTATTCTCTAAAAATTCTTCAGGATCTAATCCAATTTTTTTTGCCGACTCTAAAATCTTGATCGTTGCAAACGCACCTGTCGCATCCGTCGGGCCATCACTTCCATCAGTTGAAGCTGAAAGAAAAATTTGCTCAAGCGAATCACTTCCCTGGTCCATCAAGCAGCATACATAGGCCAAGGCCATCTCTTGATTGCGTCCGCCTTTTCCTTTCCCTTGTAATGTAACAGTGGTTTCTCCGCCCGCTAAAATACAGGCCGGTTTTTTAAACTTTGGATTCTTCTCCATCTCTTTTGAAAACGTATAAAGTTTATGAGCAACTAAACTGGCCTCACCTTGAAGTTCATGACTTAAAATCAATGTATCATAACCAAGTTCTTGAGCTTTTCTACGAGCAGCAATCAAGGCCTGGCGATTGGTTCCTACCAAGATATTTCTTGTGCCACTCAGTTTGATATCTCCAGGTTTAGGAGTTTCGTCGATAGCGTCTTTAAGATGTTTTGAAACGTTCATTGGCAATTTACCTGTTAATGAATACTTCTCAACAACTCTCCAGGCATCACTAAAAGTCGTGTTGTCAGCGACAGTCGGGCCAGAAGCAATCACTGATAAGTCGTCTCCAACGACATCTGAAAGAATAAAGTTAACTGAGGCGGCCGGGTAAATTGTACGAGATAATCTTCCACCTTTAATCTTTGAAAGATGCTTTCTAATCGAGTTCATCTCGCCAATCGTGGCCCCAGAGGCCATTAAAAGCTCTGTGGTCTTTTGAAGATCATCCAGAGTTAATCCTTCTGCGGGAAGCTCCATCAGTGCAGAGGCCCCTCCTGATATCACTCCAAAAACCAGTTCTCCTTCTTTGCAATTTTCACAAAATTCCAAAAGTGCTTTTCCTGCGACAAGACTCGACTCATTTGGAATCGGATGAGAGCCTACAAAAACGTCAAAACCTGATGGCCATTTTGCATCAGTTGGGTCTTTTACGATAACGATCCCTTCTACTATTTTTGCTTTTAAGATGGATGAAAGTCCTGCGGCCATCTGAGCTGCAGCTTTTCCAAAACCTATCATTTTTATTTTTGAAAACTTCGACAGATCGATAGATAATTCTTCATTTTCGGTTTTAATTTTTAGAATATTGCCGTCAATCTTCAAGACTTGCTCCATAAGCTTTCTTGAATTGACTCTTTCGAGTCCGGCCTTAAAAATGGTTTGGGCGTGATTTTCTAGATTCATATGATTCCTGAGTAAGCTTTATGCTTTTAAAACCTCAGCATCATATACTAATTTTGACTCTTAATCTTCAATAACTTCTTCTAAGACTTCACCTTCTACGATGTTCTTCTCTTCAATCCCAGCGTCCAGCTCCGTCTGCATGTCTCTTTGACTATAAGAATAACCCTTAAGCAGGTTAAGAGGATTTATATAATACCCGTCTTCTATAACGCCAAAATGTAAGTGGGCCCCAGTTGCAAAACCAGTCTTCCCGACTTCTCCAATTTTCTCATCCAATTCGACTCTACGTCCTGGTTTCATTCCTGGAGCGAAAGCTTTTAAATGGCAGTAGGTCGTTTGATATCCATTATCGTGAAGGATTGTAATGTACTTCCCTTTAGCTCTTGCTCTCGAAGCGGCGATGACAACCCCATCAAGGGCCGGATAAACAGGAAGTCCTTTTGGAGCTCCAAAGTCGATCCCATTATGAGGTTGATGTCTTCTTGTAACTGGATGGCGACGATTGAGCTGAAACACACTTGTGATGCGCTTTGACTCAACTGGCAGGTAGAAAATCTTCTCATCGGTCCCAAATGAATTTTCAGGCATCAGCATCCATGAAAATGTTTCTGGATTAATCTGATAAATCTTTTTTGTAATGGCCTTTCCAATAATCAACGATGCACTCAAAATGTTTCCATACTTAATGAACTGACCATCTTCGTAATACTGCTCAATCTGAAATTGATAATAGGCCCCAACTCTAAGACCTTTTGTATTAACAAACTCATCGATGAAAGCATCGCTCAGCTGAGCCGCTGCATTTGGCGAATTAATTTCATTCATGACTGATTCAAAAAGTGTCTTGCGAATAACACCTTCGAATTTTCTAACCTCTACATTAAATTGTGCATCTACTTTTTCCACATCCACTTCATTGCCGAATTTTGTGACAACGTACGCTTCGTTTGATTTTTCAGCATACAACTTAATTTCAACGTATGAATTGTCTGTATCTTCTGGAGCATCGTAAGAGATTCCGGAAGCGAGCTCGAGAGTTTTTAATTCTGGGTATTTTTTTACGATAGTGACTAGTTCTTGCTCATTGAAACCATACTTCAACATCACAGCGAACGCTGATTCAGAGGCCTGAACTCGTGCTGCAAATGACATTAAAAATAAGAAGCAAAAAAATAACTTGGCCATCAGGTCCTTTCAGTAAAATTTGGACGGACCATCATTGTATCTAGGAGCCCAGTATCATGTCTAGTTTAAGAACTCTTACAATTGTGCACGTTGCCGGCCTTAAGTCACCATAATCATTTCAGCCCCCAAAAGTTACCAGCAGACTTGTGGTAGAGCAAGCTGCTAAACCACAAGTCTGCTGGAACCCTTACTCTATGTAGGTTATGATAGCGAAAAAAAATCCATTACGAGGTACAAAATGAAAGATCTACAAACCGCTTCTTGGGATAATACAAATATATATTTAAACTTCAAAGATCCTACAATCGAATCTGATTTGAAAACGATTGAAACAAATACAAAAACACTTGAATCAAAAAGTGCATTTTATAGTCAGCTTATTGTGCAAATTGAAAATAACGATTTTTCTGAACTATATAAGAATTTGGAGCTCACAAAAGAGCTAACTCGCTTGTCACTTGACTCTGATATTCTTTTCTACAAACTTGCTAACTATGCTTCAACATCTACTTCAGTAAATGCTCTTGATTATGATGCCAAAGCACTCATGGATAGAGTTATGCAGCTTTCTACGACCTTCACAAAGGCCATCAAGCCAATGCAGATCTGTGTTCAAAAATCTCCTGTAGATTTTTTTAGCGCATATCTTGATGACCCAAGGACGAAAGAGCTCACTTACCAATTAACTAAAGAAAGAAAAGAGCTTGATTACCTCCTAAGCGTCAATGAAGAAGTCTTGCTGACTGGATTTGAACAAGACGGAATTTCTGCCTGGGGAAAACTTTATCAAGATATTTCTGGCTCAATGAAAGTTAACATCGATGGAAAAACAGTAGGTCTGGCCACGGCCAATAACTACTACTCCCATTCTGACAGAACGATGAGAGAAAAAGCGTTCAGAGCGATCAACGAAGGATGGAAGCAAAATGAAATCAGCGCATGTGCTATTTTAAATTCTATTAATGGATGGAGAAACGAAAACTTCAAAATCAGATCAACGAAGAAACCTCTTCATTACTTAGATAAATCTTGTCTAATTTCAGGAATTACAAGAGAAACTCTTGATACATTAATGCAAGTGACTTATGACAAACGTTCAGTTGGTCAGGAAATTCTTTCAATGATGGCAAATGAGCTGAAGATTGAAAAACTTGGCCCTTGGGATTTAATGGCCCCTATGCCAGAAGTAACATCTAATGAAAAAACATCTTATCCTGAAGCTATTGCGATTATCAAAGAAGCTTTTAATGAAGTGAATCCTGAAATGGGTGCCTTTGCCCAAATGATGATGGATAAAAAATGGATCGATTGTGCTGATACTGAAAATCGCTCTCAAGGGGCATATTGCACAGGATTTGCAAACGTTCGTGAACCGCGTGTGTTTATAACTTTCGATGGCAGTATGAAAAATGTTATTACACTTGCCCATGAAATTGGTCACGCTTATCACAGTTGGGTCATGAGAGATCTACCTTTAAGTGAAGCTGACTACACAATGACTTTGGCAGAGACAGCTTCTATTTTTGCAGAGACGACAGTTCGTGATTATTTACTTAGAACTTCAAAATCAAAAAATGAATTGAAGACTATTCTTTGGCAAGAGATCCAATCGGCACAAAGTCTAATGATCAACATCCCTTCTCGATTTGAATTTGAAAAGAGATTTGTTGAGCTTAGAATGAAAAAGAATGTCACGATTCCTGAGACAAAAGAACTAATGACTGCAAGTCAGAAGCATTGGTATGAAAATACACTTACAGAATACGATGAAATGTTCTGGGCAAGCAAGCTTCACTTCTCGATTGCGGGATTAAGTTTTTATAACTACCCTTACCTGTTTGGGTATCTATTCAGTATGGGGATTTATGCGAAGAGAGACTCTCTTGGAGCTGGCTTTCATGCGAAATACGTTGAGCTTTTAAGAGACACGGGAAGAATGTCGGCCGAGGAACTGGTCTTAAAGCATTTCAATGAAGATATTTCAAAGAAAGAATTCTGGTTAAGATCAATTCGAATTGTTGAAGATTCTGTTGCTAAATATAAAAGTTTGTAACTTTTAGTAAGCTTCATAAAGGGTGCTGAAATCTAAGACTGCATAGGAAGTCGACAGATGGTATCGTCCAAATGGATGATGCAAATCAGGCAATCTTTAAAAGTGGCAGGGAGTGCACCTCCAATCCTTTGACAAGAGAAATTTCAACCGTTACTCTTTTCACAATGAATTCCACTCCTCCCACTTATTTTTTAATCGACGATCATCTTCTTATCTTAGAAGGGTTAAAGAAATATTTGTCGACTGAATTCCCCGAATGGGAATGTCTCGGGCATGCTTTATCAAATAGCGAAGCCTTGAGTGAAATTGCAGACCAAAATCCCTCAGTTATATTTATTGACCATCAAATGGGTGCTTATACAGGTATTGATTTTATTAAATCATTTAAAAACCCTCTTGCGACTCCATCTTTTGTTCTGATTAGTCAGATTGAATCAAAGACTGTCCTTAAAGAGTACTTACAACTTGGAGTGCTAGGCTTCGTTTCCAAGAAAGACTCTCAGGATGAAATCAAAAAGGCCGTAGAACACATATCAATGACAGGTGAAGTTTACTTTTCCCCAACATTTAAAAAGATTATCCAGTCTTTCAGTTCAGTCGATATGCTGACTCCCCGTGAGATTGATGTCATACAGCTTATTGCTCGAGGATTAACGAATAAAGAAGCTGCCAAAGAACTTTCCTGCTCTGAATTCACTATTAAAACTCATAAGTCAAACATCATGAGAAAATTAAAAATGGTCAATTCTATTGAAATCTGCAATTGGGCACTCAGAAATAAATTGATATAAAATGATTTTCTTACTCAAGGTTGGAAATTTATTTACTCTTATCTTAGCGGCCATATACTGCTTTCAATTCTGGCCTTATCGCCGCTCTATTTTAACTAAAATTTATATTATTAACCTTTTTCTCTTAAGCCTTTGGTCTCTCTCACTTCTATTGACTCTTTTTACCGACGATTTTCAGCTGAAGGTGCTATTTACAAAGGCCAGGCAGATTACCAATCCTTTTCTTACGACGAACTGGCTCTTGGCCTTTATTTTTATTTTCCTAAAATCCCATTGGCTAAAAATAAAAAAAATCGTCCCTTTCTTATACCTCATTCCTGTTGCAACCAGCTTAATGACTATCTTATCAATATGCGGATTAAACGTTGAATCAATCATAGCTCATTCATTTACCAGTATAACCAATACAGGATTAGTGGAGTATCAAGTCGGGCCACTACTTCAGCTTCAATTCACATTTAGTGGAGTGCTCATTCTGGTGCTTATACTCCTTTTTATTATTCAACTTTTTTCAAAGCACCATTACTATCGCAAGCTGTCCAGATTGTTCTTCTCCTGTGCTTTCATCCAGTTTTTCTTTGAATTTTTCAGTCGTTCTGCATATGGGGATTCGGTAATGATTCAGTTTAATACTGTCGCCTATATCCCTATGATGATCGCTCTTTATTATGCTATTCATAAAATGGAATTTCTTAATATCAAAAGTTTTTCTAACCAGATGGCCTTTGATAATCTTCCGACTCCTGTTCTGACAATAAATCCTCGTGGAGAAATCTGGGATGCGAATAAAAAAGCATTCGAACTTTTTAATCTTAAAAATGAAGACCTGGGTCTCTCGCTAACCACTGACTCTCGTTTTGAGTTTATTACAAAGAGAGAGAAGAATATTTCATTCAATAAAAATGAATATCTGGTTGAGTTTCACAACCTCAATTTAGCAGCAAACTCTAAATCTGGACTGATTGTGAGCTTAACAGACATCACTGAACTTCAGGAAACGAATCATATTTTAAAATCAATGAATGCTGAAATTCTAAAGATCACAAGTTTTAACAAAAAAATTCAAGCCGTTCTTTCTCACGATCTTTCTGGTCTTTTAAAATACACCTTCGTCTCTCTTAATAAATTATTCAAAACAATAAGTATTCCTGATGAAGAAAAACCTTTTATTGAGAGTGTATTAAAAACCAACCAATCCTCGGTAGAACTGCTTAACAATATTCTCACGTGGAGCCATGACGAATTGGAAACAGAAGTTTCTAGTGAATCTCTTCTGCATGAGATTGTCTCGGCCATGAGCGTTTTGATAAAAGAGCATCAGGTAAATCTCAACATGCAACTTGATGCACATAAAACAATTAAAACATCCTCACGAATGCTGGAAGCGATTCTTCGAAATCTCATCTCAAATGCAATTAAAAATAGTCCTGCAGAAGGCACAGTCACTATTGTGGCGAAAACAACCGATACACATTTGAAATTTTCTATTATTGATGAAGGTCCTGGAATTGATAAAACTATTTTAGAGAATATAAAAGAGCAGCGCCCTAGTCCTAAAAAAAGTGGTTATGGCTTTGGTATTGGACTGCAAATCACTTTTAACTTTGTTCAACAACTAGATGGGATGATCCATTTCGAATCATCCCCAAATACCGGTACCCAAGTACAATTAACATTTCCACTCGAAAGTCATTCTTAAAACCATTTTTTCAAACCAAGAGTTAAATAATTAGTTTGATTGTCGTGAGTGATAATTCCCCCACCAAGAAAAACTTGATCCAGATACTGATGAGTCCATTCCTGAACATCGTAATTTGCACGAAGTCCGATATCGGCCTTCATGCCTTTACTCTCCCAATGTTGAACTCCTAATAACCCTTCAATTGAAAATTTTGAGTCCTCGATTTTATAAATTGGATTAAATCTTAAAACCCCAATCCAAAAATTTTTATCACTTCGATCATCTTTATAAGCAGTCGCACCGATTTGAGCATTTAAAGAAAAAGTATTATGATCCAGAATCCTGACATTAAATGCCGGGAGAACTGTCAGTGTATTTCCACCTTTACTTTGTGATAACCAAAGAAGCCCTGCCTCAGCTCCAAAGCGAGATGAAGATGATATTTCTTGGGAATAAATTGATGATGTGTAAGCGAATGTACTTAGAGCAATGAGAGACAAAAAGATTCGTTTCATAATCTTCCACAGTTAAAGTTAATATATCTTCAATAAAATTTATCAAACTAAAGAAGTATATCAATCGTCCAAATGGACGAGGCCAAATATACCTGCCATTATCCATATCAATGAATAGTCTTTCCCAATAACCCCATCTATTAAACAATAAATAAAAGCTGTATACTCTAGGTGTCGCAAAGAGAAATGTCTTAAATGGAAATCACTTCCACACATTTTTCTAGGAAGGGTACTCGTATGAAAAAATTATTATCAATACAAAAAAGTGACACTCGCCACTGGGTTGGAGATGGTTTCCCTGTAAGATCAATCTTCAGTTACCATACAGCTCCACAAGAAATGTCACCGTTTCTTTTAATGGACTACGCAGGCCCTGCTGAGTTTTCACCATCAAAACATATTAGAGGTGTTGGTGAACATCCACACCGCGGATTTGAAACTGTAACGATTGTCTACTCTGGAGAAGTTGAGCATAAAGATTCTTCAGGTGGCGGTGGCTTAATCAGACCAGGTGATGTGCAATGGATGACAGCAGCTTCGGGATTAGTTCACTCTGAAAAACATGGAGAAAATTTCGCACGAAAAGGCGGAACTTTTGAAATGGTACAACTTTGGATTAATCTTCCAAAGAAAGATAAAATGTCTAAGCCTGGTTACCAAGGAATTAAGAATGAAAATATTCCAGAAGTGGCAATTCAAAACAATGCTGGTGTTGTGAGAGTTATCGCAGGTGACTTCCTTGG
>JBEIPV010000061.1:0-18111 GCA_040376855.1 Bacteriovorax sp. | reverse complement strand
GTTGTCATCGCAGCGACAGTGTCCATCACTGAGATCATCATCGTTTCAAAGCCAAATATATTATTGGGGTCATCTTTTGATGAAAGGTTCATCTGATTGGTCAGTGTGCTGTAGATATGGTGGTTCTCGATAATCTTTAAATGGTTCGGCGGTAGGGGAACGCGCCCTTTTAAAATATTAACTGAAAGCTGTGGGTGAGAGGCCAGAAGTTTTTTATCATCATCTGTTAAATGATCATCGTTATACTTTTCAACCGGTATGGCCGACATACCAATATCTTTAAAATAACTTGTCAGGAAAAAAAGCTCGATATCTTTATCTATATAAAGACGTGAGTTTTTCATGACCCCTAATAAAAACAAAGTTGAAAGAAAAGGTTGGGCAAAAATATAATGATGCCCTTGTTTGATAAATTCTTTGTAAAGCGCTTCATGAATCTGAGGTTTATTAAAAAGAAAAGTTGCCAGGTTCTTTGCACTCTGAACTTGCAGGTTCAGGTTGTTGTCGTCAGTCGGGTCTTCATATAGGTAACCCATATTCAGAGTCAGCAGGTTTGTTTGTAAACGCGCCTTTTCCAACGGGTCGCCAATTGAGAGTGAGCGGGTAACACTCGTCAGGTTTTCTTGTTGAGCAATCTTTAGGAGAGTGCGGTCGTCTTCTATAACAAAAAGATTGGCCAGCTTCTTTTGTAAAAGTTCTTTAAGGACGGGAGTACTAATTTCAGCTTTTTTATGAAGAATAACTTTTAAGAGACCATCAACTTGAGCGTAAATATCGCAAGGGGCTTCAGCGATAAAGAAAATTTCTCTAAATGAAATTGGTGTGAGCTTGTAGTTAAGCGAGTTTTGCTCAAGGACATCAAATGGATTCTTCATCAGAAAATTATATCAGAAAATAAAATTGAATCTTAAGAGGAAGATTCATCCCTCTTTCACAAGTAGAGACTTGAGCATTGATCTTAAAAATGAATAGGATTTTATTGATGCCACAAAAAAGACACAATTACGTGTAACTTAAGGCTTCCTTAGCTCGACCAAAAAAAGAATAATTTCAAATACATTCAATTTTTCCTTTTTTCTCCACAACTCATTTCAGTACCCGACTAAAATGACCGTAAAGGACCTTATTTGAAATTTGGAGATCGTTATGACAATCAGAGGCGTAGTAAACCCACAGAGCTTAAAAGACTATCTTGGATCAAGGGATTTAACTGAGCATCTGAAGCTTACCAAGGAATTGTCATTTCACTGGGCCAACTGGGACCAGACTTGTCTGGCACAAAGACGCCACTATAAAAACTTCAATAACAATTTTCACTTGCTACGAATGAATCAGGCACTAAGTGAGCTGAAAGCAAAACCAGTGTGGTTATGTAATAAGATAAAAGTTATTAAAACAGATCTATTTTCATTATATGAATCTTATCTTGATAGCCGTTTACGTCTAACGTGGTTTGAAAGAAAAGAAGAAATCCTTTTTTCTTATGAAGGTGAGCAGGGTCCATATTACACGCTGACTTCCATGAAGTGGCTGGATAAAGAAATTTATTCTCAGTTTGTTATGAGAAAAATCCTGCTTGAGCACTATACACTTAGATCATTCAGATTGAATGCGACGATACCAGTCCATTTTAAAATGGATAACGACGTTAATACATACACTGACAGAGTTGAGATTCATCAGCTTTCAGAGCTGGGTTTCATTTTTAAGATTGCTGATAAGAATTTTTTGAATAAAATTAAAAACTCTACGATGCTGGAGCTTTCAATTCCAATTACACCTTATAAGCGTATCGAAATGATGGCCATTGAAGACGTGTTCAAAAAAATTGACCGCCACGAAATCTCAATTGAGAAAGATTCGATGTTATATAAACTGGAATCGAGAATTCTAAATTTCTATGGAAACTTGAACAATGCCAAGAGAAGTGCGGACGAAGAGTTCTATATCTTTGCTCGTTATGAAGATCTTCTTCCTGATGGACACGAAACAGAATTGAAAAATGTTTTTGCACCATTAGTTGAAAAAACAAAAAATCATTTCACCAATGATCTTCAAGAATTCGAAAAATTAAAATTAAATAAGCAGTATGTGAAAAGAGCCGCCTGATAAGGTGGCCATTTACTAGGTATATACTTCCACTTTAAGAAATCTTTAACTCTTCTTAATGATTAATTAAATTCTTATTTACTAAATAAAATTAAATATTTAAGCGCGAAATTGCTTGTGAAACTTTTAATTTTAATTGGAATAATTAATTCGTATATCAAAGTGTCCCGAATCATAATCTAACCACCTTATAATTAAAGAGTTCTTACTATCTTTTGTTTAAGGGTAAATCATGATTAAAAAGAAGAATTCAAATTTAAACAAAAAAATGTTTCACATGTTTTTTGTTTTGCAGGTTGCTCTGTTGGGCAGCTGTGTTGTTGAAAAATCAACTTTAACAGTTATGATGAAAGATAAAAAGACTGCCAAAAATGCAATTATTTCTTCAGTTCAGATTATCAATAATCAATTAGTCATTTCAGGAAAGGGATTCGAGAACATTACAACTGTAAAAGTTGATGGTCATTCACTTAATGAAAAATTTTCCATTGAATCAAAATCGAATACTCAAATTATCGCAAACTCTCTTAAGGCCTTCTCATTTGATGTTTCAAAAGTGTTCAATTTAATTTTATCTGATGCATATGCGAGTGCCACTTTCCCGATTGATTTCTCAATTTGTAATTCAACTTTAAATGGCAAAGGTTTTAACTGCCTTGCTCCAGTTTCAGATAAAGATGTTCTTTCATACGATGCTATTTCCGGAACATGGAAGCCTCGTCCAGCTTCGGGATTAAATTATCTTGGGACTTTTGATGCTTCTTCAAATCCGGCAAGTGGACCAGTGATTGGCGTATCTGGTGCGTATTACATTATCAGCGATGATGGAACAATCGGAGCCGTGCCTTTTGCAGTTGGTGACTGGTTGGTTTCAAATGGATCGAGCTGGCAGAAAATTGATAACTCGACAGCCGTTCTTTCAGTTTTTAATCGCACGGGGGCAGTGGTTGCTCAAGAAGGGGATTACTCACTTAATTTATTAAGTGATGTGAGTTTGCCAGGAACTCCTGCAGTTGGAAAAATTTTAAAATTTGATGGAACTAATTGGGTGGCCGGTGATGATTTATCAGGCGGAGGTGCAGGATCAGTTGTAACAGCATCTATTGCTGATGGCGCTGTCACTGATATAAAAATTACTTCTGTTGCTGCTTCAAAAATAACAGGAACCATTAATAGCACTCAGATTTTAGACGGAACAATTGTTAATGCCGACATCAATGCAGCGGCAGCGATTGATTATTCAAAACTAAATATTCCTAATGGATCTATTCCATATGCAAAATTAAATATTGCTAACGGAGATATCCCGGCCGCAAAAATTAGCGGACTTCCGGCAGTTACTTCAGTATTAACAACAACGATTACTGATAACGATACAACTCACGCACCAGATGGAAATGCAGTTTTTGAAGCTCTAGGATTAAAATTAAATTTAACTGGTGGATCACTAACAGGTGGAGGAACGATTTCAAATGTTCCTGATCCAGTCGCACCAGGCGATGTGGCCAATAGAAATTTCGTTGATACAAAATTGGCCAAGACCGGCGGGACAATGACTGGTGACTTAAGTCTTGATGCTGATTTTAGACTGAAAGGAACTACCAATTATGTAACTTTCACTGCAGATTCAGCAACAACTACTTACACTCTGACATTTCCTCCAACCCCCGGAACAAGTGGTTATGTACTTTCCACAGATGGAAGTGGAGTATTAAGTTGGGTGAGTGCTGGTGCGGCTTCATCATTATCAACAAGTATTCAGGCCGGCGTCGTTATTAACCCTTATGGTGTTACGGCTGGAGATACCGGCGAAATTCGATTTAAGGAACTCGCTGCAGGTGGATCTAATTATGTAGCTATCAAAGCTCCGGATGCTCTGGCCGGAGATATTGCTTTTGTTCTTCCATCTGTAGTGGGGACAAGTGGACAGGTTTTAACAACGAATGGAGCAAGTCCTGCTACTCTTTCGTGGACGACGCCAACTTCAGTAACTGGTACAACCCTTACTGGAGATATTGGTGGTACTGTTGGTGCTAACACGATTGGAGCTGGAAAAGTTACATTGACTCATCTAAATGCAACGGGAACAAAAGATAATACAACATATTTGAGAGGAGATAATACATGGGCAGCATTAAAGGCCGATGTGTTAGGGACTTCACTTACAAGTTTATCGCTTGCAACAGGAACACCTGTTACCGCTGCTGATTCAATTCTCGTAGCAATGGGGAAGTTGCAAAAACAAATCACTGATATACCAGCAGGAACATCGATTCTTGCAACGACGATTTCTAATTCAGACACAACACACGCACCGGATGGAAATGCTGTTTTTGATGCCCTTGCTTTAAAACTAAATACAGCAGGTGGAACAGTTACTGGAAGTTTAAGTTTAGATACAGATTTAAAATTAAAAGGAACGTCAAATTACGTTACGTTAATAGCTGATGCTGGCACGACGACCTATACGATGACTCTTCCAACTTCTGGTGGAACAAATGGACAAGTTTTAACAAGCAATGGGGCCACTCCTGCAGTGTTAACATGGACGACTCCCGCTTCTGCAACAAGTGCAACACTTACCGGTGACATTGGTGGAACAGTTGGGGCCAACACGATTGGTGCAGCGAAAGTTACACTGGCACATTTAAGTGCAACGGGAACAAAAGATAATACGACTTATTTAAGAGGAGATAATACCTGGGCCGCTTTAGGCGCAGGGGTGTTGGCCACTCCTCTTAGTGGCTTATCGGTTGCTACAGGGACAACGATTACTGCTGCTGATACCGTTCTTTCAGGGATGGGAAAATTACAAAGACAGATTACTAATCTACCGGCCGCACCAACTGGAACAGCAGATGCGACAACATACTATGCAGGGGACGCTACCTGGAAAACTTTTGATACTAGCGTCAGGTCAGCTGTTCTTACAGGATTGAGTGCAACAGGTATTACAAAAGGAACTTCATCAATTGTTGCAACTGATTCAGCTTTAGTGGCCTTTAATAAATTACTTTTCACTCAAGGTGATTATATTTCAAAAACAGCGAACCAAACTATTTTTGGTTCATTAAAAGTAAATTCGTTAACAGGATTTATTGAAGTCCCGGATCCAATTGGAAATTTAGAAGCTGCTAACAAACAATACGTTGATGGTAAAACTGGAATTTGGGTTGCTGGTGCCGGTGGATATTCAACAACAGCTAACACTGCAAGTACAGCAATTGGAATTGGAACAACTACACCAGGCTCAACAGTCACTGGATCAACTCTTTCATTTGGTGGAGGCTCGGATCGAATTATTGCAGTTGAGAGACATCCCACAGCAAACACTGCTGGTAGGTCACTTACTATTCAGGCCGGTGGAGCGACTTCTGGAGCGACTAACAGAGATGCAGGAAATTTGATATTGAGTAGTGGTACTGCCACAGGAAGTGGTAAGGGAAAAATTTTTTTCAGAACCGTCGGAAATAGCTCGGGTGGAACTTCGACTACAGATCGAATACCTCAGGATCGAGTGACTATTGATGACTGGGGAGATGTAGGGATTGGTACAACAACTCCTTTTGGCCCTTTAAATATATATGGGCCAAGTCGAAGCGCTACAGTTACGACAGAATCTGACTCATTAAATGGAGGCTCTTTCTATCCAGGTTTCGTTGCTAATAATTATATGGGGAATCCTTCGACTGGAAGTGGCGGTTATCCCGTACTTACACTTGCTAATTATCGAGGTAATTTTTATACGTCATCAGCTCCAATGAGGGCTACTGAGGTATTAGGTTCAATCGCATTCATGGGAAGCTACACGACAAGCTATAACAGTTATGTAGGAGCAAGAATCTATTCTGAAGCAACTGAGGATTTTGGAAGTAATGCGGGAGGATCTTCGTTAAAGTTTGGAACAACTTTAAATGGATCTTCGGCAAATGCTGTTCGGATGACAATCAATCACGACGGAACTGTAGGCATTGGAAAAAGTCCTACTGTCGGAAACAGACTTGATGTTCAAGGAAGAATAAATTCTAATGAAATTACAACTTCAGGAAAAATCGAATCAGCTGATGTTATTAAAGCAGCTAATACAATTGAATCAGCGTCAGGTTTAGCAGTGGCAGGTGTTGTCGTTTGTGCTGCTGGAGGATGTACAGCTAGTTCAGATTTACGTTTAAAAGAAAATATTAAACCTTTAATGAGCTCATATGAAAAAATTCAAAAAATGAATGGTGTGAGCTATGACTGGAAAGATAAAAAAAGATTTACTGACAAACGCCAGATTGGTTTAATCGCTCAGGATTTAGAAAAAATTTATCCTGAAGTTGTTGTTACAGATAAGAAGTCTGGGCTTAAGTCTGTGGCCTATGATCACTTGATTGCTCCGATTATTGAAGCTTTCAAGGAACTGGTTTTTAGAAACGACAAGATTGAGAGAAAGGTGGCTTCTGTGATGGCAGAAAACTCAGAACTTAAAAAAGAAAACGCTGAGATCAAGGCCTATCTTTGTGAGAAAGATCCAAAGGCCAAAATTTGTATAAAATAAAAAAGCCGCATAATAGCGGCCTGATTATTTTTATAAATTAAAATGTTATTTCATCTGAATTTCTTTTACTCCAACAGCTCCCAACATAAATTTTTTGTTAACAACAATGTGCAGTTTCGTTACGATTTTTGATCCTTTGAATAGCCTCCATTCTCCGTCTGTTGCTTTTGCCAATTGCAGGTCATACTCTTTTCTTTGCCCATTCACTCCATTGTAAAGAGTATCGATTGTGACGATACCACCTTGGTCCAAGTCAAAATTTTCGCTGTTAAGTTTTAGAACTTCGTGGTTGCCACGTTTTTCAAGAACCAGTCCACCTTCAGTTAGTTTTTCACTGGCCATAAGCTCGCGATCAACTTTCTTTCCAGATGCTGAGTAATTATCTTTATAGAATGCTCTGATTGAATCTGTTTCTGAGTTGGTATCTGCTACGAATGTATAGACTTGTTTGTTTTCATCGTTAGTGATTGTTGCAATGACTTCTTCTCTTGCTAAAACTTTTCCAGATAGTAGTAGTGTTGCGAACATAAATAGACATGTAGATGCGTTCATATTGTTTCCCCCCCGAGAACCGTTATGTAAATCACGAGGAGTTGTAGTGCAGGGACAATGCCAACTGTTTTGGTGTGGTATTGACACCAAAAAGGCCAAAAAACAGCGGATCTCTGCAAGTAGTAGTGTCGAATTGTCGTATAATGCGTCCCCATAAGCCTTGTTTTGTGGTCAAAAAAGCCAGCTTTATGATGCCTTAAGTTATTAAAACATCAGGATAAATGTCTAAAAACAGAGGGTATTGCTAAAGTATTTTTAAAGATAACCGATAGGAATAGTACACTAAGAACACAGCGCACGTATGAGGAGGTAGTCACATGGGTGATAAGCACGACAATAAGAATAAGCATGGTAAAAAGCTGACCACGAAAGAAAAGAAAGCTCAAAGCCATCTAAAACTTATGCAAGGATCGAAAGATCGTAACGGTATTACAACTACTGAAGCTAACGGGAATTTTAACAAAGATAAAAAAGCGGCTTGATTTTTTGAGTAGCTTTTTTAGTCTATATAAGGCCTGAAGTTAAATCTTCGGGCCTTATGCGTTTTAGACGATCTCTAATTTTTTATGAATCACAATTTCTTCAGGCGACATCTTGCACTGGTACACCAGCACTTCAACTCCTTCCTGAATCACTTCTTTAAGTTTTTTACAGTAGGCCGTATCGATGGTTTGCTCAACCTTGAATGAATGACAGTCTTCTCTTTGAACGACAAATAACATCACTGTGCGAACGCCTTGGCGTTTAAGCTCCAGTAGTTCTCCCAGGTGTTTTAATCCACGCTCTGTAACAGCATCGGGAAATAGACAGTGTCCGTGATCATCAATTAACGTTACGTTTTTTACTTCGACATAACACTGTTCATTTTCACCATTTGATAAAAGAATATCAATGCGACTCTGACCAATCTTAGCTTCCGGTTTTAAATCTCTATAACCTTGTAGTTCTTTGATCACACCATCTTTGATGGCCTCAATGGCCAGACCATTCGTTAGCGAAGTGTTGATACCAATCCATGTCTTACCATTATTAGTCATCTCAAAACTGTACTTAAGTTTTCTCGTTGGTGAGTCATGAAAGCTCATCATCGCCGGCCATCCTTCTCCTAAACAGGTTTTCATGGTTCCTGTGTTGGCCGTATGAGCGACAACGACTTCTTCGCCGACAAGAATGTCCGCAAAAAATCTTTTATAACGTTTTTGGAAAATACCGGGGTGTAGTGGATTTTTAAATTTCATAATAGCTTACTAATTTAGTTTGAACGGAAGTTCTTTTCAAGAAAATTAAAGGTCGCAAAAACGTTTTAATGGTAAACTGGAGACTATTATTGTTTTAAGGGTAAAAGATGGGCCAGATCCTCGTCATTTCAGATAACGAAATTCTCAATCAACTTTATATAACCAATCTGGAAGTTTATCTGGGTGCTAAAGTTGTATTGGTTAATTCAACGGCAAGTGCTTTTGAGCAACTTAAAAGAAGCAGGGCAGATCTCTTAATTACTATCAATATGATCAACGGCCAGGATTCAGCGGCAGTTGTTTATGAACACCTCATCACGAATCAATTAAAAACAAAACTGGTTGTTATCGGCAATCCAAGCAAAGAGCTGGCCGATGTTATCGTCGTACCGAACTCTTATAATTTACAAAACCTTATTAGATCATGCGCTCAGGTCTTAGGTGTAACGGCCAAGTCCATGGCCGAAAAAGAAGTGCCTCTTTATTATCCAATAGAAAATCAATTCCTGGCCAAAATTAGAGAAGTCCCTTGCAATGTTTACATGCAGATGAAAGATGGAAGTTATACCATCATTGCTAAAAAAGGTGATTTGATTGGATCAACCATTAAGCAATTTGTCAGTGAAGGTGTTACAACTCTATTTGTAAACAGCTTGGACCGCCTGTTGATTATCAATGTGATCTCGACATCAATTGTAGACTTTTTAGAACAGACAGAAGGACTAGAGACAACAGAAAAGAGTGAAGCGCTTAAAACTGGATTTATGTTTGCTGCTTCTAATTTTAGCGATTCCCCGGCCGTCACTGCTGAAATTATGACTCTGGCCAATGCCTGCACGAAAGTGATGGAAGATATCGTGACAGAAACTCCCAGCTTAAAAAAGCTATTAGCGATTTTAAATGCACAGAGAGATGGTTTTTTATACACTCATTCAATTCTGGCAGCATACGTGAGCAATCATATTATCCGCAGAGTTTCTTGGGGTGGAGATAGTCATATTGAAAAAATCAATTTCGTTTTATTTTTTCACGATATCATGCTGGCGCCGATTTATTTAAAACACCCGACTCTAAAATATGAAGAGGATTTGCTTTTTAGTGATGCTCTGACAGACAAAGAAAAAGAAACTGTTTTAAACCACGCCCGTCTGGCGGCCGAAGTCATTGTAACTTATAAACGAGCACCGATAGGCGCCGACTTATTAATCAAGCAGCACCATGGAATTACCAATGGGATTGGCTTTGCACTAGATTTTAAAGATGATATTTCTCCGCTTTCAAAAATCGTTTTAATTTCTGAAGCTGTCGTTGAAGAGTTCATGAAAGAAAGGGACTTGAATCCAGACTATGTTCTGGATATGAAAAAGGTGATTGAAATTTTAAATGATAAATTTAAAAAGACGACCTACAAAAAGATCATTGAAACGCTGGAAAACTTCCCGGCGGTTTAAGCCTTTTTAAAAGCACGTTCCAGGGCCTTCAGCGGGTCCTTAAAGTTTCCGGTATTGTAAACTCGCTTCATACTCACCAGGATGTCTCTGTGTTGAGTAGGGGATTTTTGAGATTGCGCCATTCGTGAAACAAAGTTTGATGCCAGAATAAAAATACATGAAATAGTCGTTAGCCCTGAAGAGTTTAGTCCTTTGGGAAAACCGTCTCCGGTTGGATGCTCGTGTTGCTCCATCAAGATGAAATCTACATCTGAAAACCCATTGAAGTATGTTGAAAGGTGGGCCGCTTTTTGTGGGTGATTTTTAAAATCTTCCTGCTCTTCTTCACTGAACATTTTTAAGTTGGGATCGTTGATTGACCTGATTTTGATAAGGTCGTCATTGTTTAATGAAATATCCTGTAGAAGAGCAGCAAGGATCAATTTTCCACGGGTCATATCGGCCGTCCATCCCATGTTGAGCAGGATTTTTTCGCAGACATAGGCCGTGGCCACACTCTGTTCAGCAAAAGTGACGTTAGCTGATTCGCTGGCACTATCAAGTAGCTCAGAGATATTCTCAGTGCTTCGAACGAGATTAGAGACAGATTCGATAAAGTGGTGGGCCAGTTTATTGACCTCATCAGAAACGCTGGCAGCTTTGATAAATTGATGTAAAAAAAATGCACTTTTCAAATGCAGCAATAAGTACTTCTTGCGCTCAGAGAGTTTGGCATCGTAGATCTTTAAAAGATTTTTAATAGAGGTATCTAAAAATTTGAGATGTTCATCCTTTCTCAGGTAGAGGTATTTTATATTTTTACGAGAGTAATTCTGAATAATCTGGTGAGAGTAAAACTTATCTTTGGAAATGACTTTCCCGAATTTCGTGGCCGTAAGTTCAATGTAAACATCATAAGGGACTTGTTCAAACAGGTAGAAGTTGCGCAACCTCATAGGGTGCAGGTCATCTCTGGAAAACTCAGAAATAGACTCTTCAAATTCCTCTTTTTTAACCCAATCAACGGCCAGGTTAACGGCCTTTTTAAATTCATCCAGAACAAGAGGCGTTTCAACCAGAGCGTTAGTTTGTTGGTTATGAACCATGTCATTAGTGAGCTGCGCCTTAACTGAATTGGGAGTCCCTATAAATACAAATGGCCTTACACCGAGAGTGTCTGTGATGCTGTGATAAATATCCACAACCGAGATATTTTTATTGTCGATTGAAACCACGACGAAAGAGAACGGCCCGTCATTTGTCATAAATTCCATCAGCATATCTGGTTCATTACACATAACCATATGCACTTTTGGAAAATGATTGCCCATCAAGCGGATGATGTTCTTATTGTCCTCGGGGGTGTTACCAATAAATAATACTTTCAATAGCGACAACTCGTGTTTGATAGGGGATACTTCTTAAGCTATTTTAACTTATAAATCCGGCAATATGTTGAATTTTACTAATTTAAAGCAAAAATCGGCACTTGCCCTAAGGGCCACCTAAGGTTCGAATCGCAAGGATCACCTATGAAAATGGACATCGCCAGAAACCTTCTTAATTTAGGCGCAGTGAAGTTTTCGCCTCAAAACCCGTTTACGTACGCTTCAGGCCTTAAAGGCCCCATATACTGCGATAATCGAACTATCCTTTCTCATGTTGAGTTTAGGGATCAGGTTGTAGCCGCTTTTATTGATGTGATTAAACAAAATAAATTAAGCTTTGATCTCCTTGGTGGGATTGCTACTGCAGGGATTCCTCATGCGGCATTCGTGGCGGATCGACTGAAGCTGCCAATGGTGTACGTAAGACCGAAAGCAAAAGAGCACGGAAGAAAAAATCAGGTTGAAGGGGATTATAAACCCGGACAAAAAGTGCTCTTGTTTGAAGATTTAGTGAACCAAGGCGCGAGTCTCGAAGATTCAATGGCAGGGGTGACTTCTGCAGAACTTACGTGCGATGCATGTTTGTGTGTCGTGGACTATGAAATGCAAGGTGCAAAAACAAGATTAAGCGATTTATCCATTCAACTTTACTCACTGACAGATTTTACCGCATTAACTTCTGCTGCTTTCGAGTTAAACTTGATTAATCAAGAAGGACTGAATCTCCTAAAAGAATGGCACGCTGATCCTAAAGCGTGGTCTGCAAAGTTTTAAAATAAGAAATTTAGCTGGACGGGCATTTTCTTCGTTTGGTATTTTAGGCAAAAGTTTTTACGACCCAATCATTGGAGGATCTATATGTCTTTAAAGGCAAAAATCGAAATCGACGGAAAAGTTCTTGAGTACCCTGTAATTGAAGGGTCAGAAAAAGAGAAGGCAATCGACATCTCTAAATTACGTGCAGACACTGGATGCATCACGATCGACCACGGTTTTTTAAACACTGGTTCATGTGCTTCAGCTGTTACATTCCTTGATGGTGAATTAGGAATTCTTCGTTACAGAGGATACCCAATTGAACAACTTGCTGAGAAATCTTCTTTCATTGAAGTTTCTTACTTATTAAACTACGGAAAACTTCCAACTGCTGCTGAACTGTCAGCTTTTGAAAAGAAAGTTGCATCGTATTCTCAACTTCCAGAATACATCACAAGCATGATTAAACTTTTCCCAAAAACTGCTCACCCAATGGCGATTGCTTCTTCGGTAACTGTTGCTCTATCAGCACACTACCCAGAACTAAACAATCCAAACCCAACTAAAGAGCAAAAAGATGAAATCTATGCTCTATTACTTGGTCAATTCAAAATCATCACAGCTGCCATCCAAAGAACGACAACTGGTCAAGCTCTAATCGCTTCTAACCCAGCTCTTTCTTACACTGAAGACTTTATGTCGATGATGGGAATGAAAGCTTCTAAAGACGTAGCAAAAGCTCTAGACGTTCTTCTAATTCTTCACGCTGATCACGAACAAAACTGTTCAACATCAACTGTAAGAGTAGTTGGTTCATCTAACGCTTCAGTATTTGCTTCAATCTCTGCAGGTATCGACGCTCTTTGGGGACCATTACACGGTGGAGCTAACCAAGAAGTTCTAGAAATGCTAGAAGAAATTTCAAATGCTGGTGGGGATTACAAGCACGCTCTTGAGCGCGCTAAAGATAAGAACGATACATTCAAACTAATGGGATTTGGACACAGAGTTTATAAAAACTTCGACCCACGTGCAAAGATCATTAAAGTTGCATGTGACACTGTTCTTTCTCAACTTGGTGTTAAAGATCCATACCTAGATATCGCAAAAGGTTTAGAGCAAACTGCTCTTGCTGACGATTACTTCGTAACAAGAAAACTATACCCGAACGTAGATTTCTACTCAGGGATCATTTACAGAGCTCTTGGTATCCCAACAAACATGTTCACAGTCATGTTTGCTCTAGGAAGAATGCCAGGATGGTTATCTCAGTGGAAAGAAATGAGAGAGACAAAAGAAACTAAAATTTCTCGTCCTCGTCAGGTTTACACTGGTGAAACAAACCGTGAGTACACAGATCTTGGAAAGAGATAATCTTTTAGACAATAGTGATTTAGAAGGGGCCTTCGGGCCCTTTTTTTTATCTATCGACGATATTCGTCCGCATCTTTTAAACCCTGATTTAAAAGAAGGTGATCTCGTTCGTCTCATCCAAGAGATGTCGATGAAATTCACTAAGCGCCGCGATCAGATTGGCGATTATGTTTTAGATGACGATCACGTCTCGGCCTATGCGGCCCTTTATCTGACAACTAATATTCCTAAACTGCATTTTCTTTTATCTAAACTTCCAAAAAACATCCTGGAAGATATTAAGTCCCGCACTTTTATCGATATCGGTTGCGGCCCCGGAACATTTTCATTGGGCCTGAGTTTATTATTTGAAAATCCACCCAAAGAAATTATCTGTGTAGACTCTTCAAAAACGATGCTTAATCAGGCCGAGAAGATGATTAAAGGCTTTTTCTCTGAAGCAAACGTACAAACTCATTTAAAGTACCGCGAAGTGAATCGCGAAAGTGTTTTGTTCTATGGCCACTCAATTAATGAGATGGGAATTGATAGAGTTCAGGATCAGATTATGACAGTTGATCCTGAGTATGTGATTTGGATTGAGCCGGGAACAAGCGAGCTTTTTTCTGAACTCAAAAAACTTCGCACCAATGTTTTAGAAGGCTACGATGTTTTATACCCGTGCCCAAGCAATGAGGCCTGCCCGAATAGCTGGTGTCATCAGGTACTGCGTACATCGCATGAATCCAGTGTTGAGAGGCTCTCTCAATTAGTCAGCCTGGATAGAAAAATCCTTCCCATGACGGCTCACGTTTACAAGCGAAAAGCACAACTTGCACCAAGTGCTCTTGCCACGATTGTCAGATATATCAATGAAACGAAATTCAGTTTTGAGTACGAAGTTTGTCTGTTTGAAAATGGTAAGAACAAAAATGTTGTGATCGAAATTCAAAAAAAGCAACTAGATAAAAAAACAGAAAAAAAATTTAAGAATCTCAACGTTGGTGAGAGGCTTTCTTTTACTGTTGATAAGGTTGTAGGTGACAAGTATCGTGTCACCCTAACAACTCTACCTTAATTTAGTATTTCATTTCCATTTCTTTAATATGATCTAGTGCAAATTTCTCTGGGTCCATAAAAAGGTATGGTTGATTTTTGCGTCCAGCATCCCATGTTGAGTCGACAACTTTCCATTCGTCATTAATAAACACTTCATTCCAGGCATGAGCACCATATCCAGAAGCAACTTTTGCTTTTCCAAAAATAACTTTGGTCCTGATTCCATAAGCGCGCGACATCGCGGCCAGAAGGTTAGAGTAACCTTCACAGACAGCAGTTGAGTTTAAAAGCGTATTGATAGCATTGTAATCTTTTTTAACATATGAACCATCGTTCAAAGAAGCGTGGTCATATTTAATTGTAGAGGTGATATACTTGTAAATCGCCAGGAAAGCTTCTTCATCGTTTTGAGCATCTTTTGTCAGGCTTTCCACCAGATTCTTAATACGAGGATCGTCTACCTGAGCTTTAAATGTCGGAAGTAGAAAGCTCATATCTCTTGAGTCTGTATTTTCAACCGTGAATTTTTTAAAGCGCATGTAGCTCGTATAACGGTCGAAATTTTTATTTGAATAAAGTTCAATATCGTAAACTCCAGCGCCATCTTGAAGTGAAACGCGAGTTTGATAAAGACCATTATTAACTGCAAGAGTGAGCTGCTCTTGAAAATTATTCTTCTTAATAACAACCATTAACCATTTTACGTCTGGATCGACTGCCCCTGCTAATTCGAGCAAACTATTACTAACGACTTTATCATCAGAGACTGCGGCCGCTTTATCTTTGGCAGCTTTTCCGGCGTCATTAATTTTATTTTTTATGCCATTAAAGACATCGTTTAAACCTTGCGCGTGCGCAACGTTTAGAGACATAGCTAATAGAAGAGACAACAACAGTGTTTTTGATTTTTGTATTTTCATAGGCCCCATAATCTCATTTTTAAAGATGAATAGGGTGTGAGATTGGAAGCTTTACATAGGTGTAAAAAGATTAAACAGAAGCGGCAAGAAGACCTTGCCGCATTTTAATGAGTTAGTTAATTACTGGCAGCTTGGGTTGCTGAAATTAGCAATCAGGTACTGAAGTCTTTTATCTACAGTCCCCAGATTTCCTACGCGTAAGTCACTTAAACCAGCTTGCAGCTGGCCCAGAACTTCCTGACGAGGAAGACATGGACGGTTGTTAACAGGTCTGCCGTTCACTCTTAAACATGTTAGTTTATCAGAGTCAAAAGTGGCATTTTTGCACGTATCAATTTCATATCCATCGTATTGTTTTCCACCGATGAAACCAAGACACTGAGTCTTGTTTGAATCAAAAGTAAAACCCGCACAGATAGCAAGAGCTTGGTCATCAAAGTATGAGTGTGGTCTGATGATTTCAACACATCTGTTTCTATCAGATTCAAAAGTTAAATCTCTACAAACCATATTGTAAGCAGTGTTTCTGTCTCCTGCGAAGGCCAGACTTGAAGTCAAAGTTAATAAAACGATTAGCATTTTCATAGTGATCTCCTCATTGAAATATTACTGGGGATAGCGTTCCGTAAATGAGGTGAAAGGACAAGGCTTTGTGAGATAAAATGAGCAAAAAAAAAGGCCCCCGAAGGAGCCTTTCTATTTTAAAACTATTTTTTAGCAGTTTTATTTGTGTAGTCAGAACCGAATTTTTTCTTGAATTTTTCAATTCTTCCTTCTGTATCGATTACCTTAGTTTTCCCAGTGTAAAATGGGTGACAAGCAGCACAGATGTCGATTTTTTCTAGTTTAATTGTTGAACCAGTTGCATAAACAGCTCCACATACACAGTGAACGTTACATGCTTCGTACTTTGGGTGAATTCCTTCTTTCATTATGGACCTCTTTTTCTATAGTGATCTCTGCTTTGTATACAGAACCAGGTTTTTTATAAGCCAGTAATATGGCCAATATTGCATTATACGTCAATCAATTTCAGTGATCTAGTGAGCGGCACAACTAGAGCAGCCATCCCCATGTACCTTAGCATTCGCATCCTGAAGGTCCCAGTGTCCATATTTTTCATTTAGAACATGAAGGGCCTCATCAAGTGTCTTGTGGGCACTTTGATAGAGTTCAGCGAAGTCTTTGTCCGTCATTGTTACTAAATATTGAAACTCCACTTCTTGGAGCCCTGCTTCAGTCTCAACCGGCTCGGCACCTAACGATATGAAAGCTCGTAGAGGTTCTGAGTAAAAATGTGAAGATGTCCAATTGTCGTTATTAATATTCATAAAAATCTCGCTTTTTTAAAAGGTTTAGCAATTTTTGGTTGTCATGCCAACGGGAAACGTGTAATTTCAGCTCTGTTTTAATTTTCGTTCGTGGAGGCAGTTGTGGCTAAGAAAGGTCCTAGAGTTATCGTAACACTTGAGTGTACAGAAGCAAGAAAAGAAGGAAAATCTCCTTCAAGATATACTACTACAAAAAATAAGAAGACGACTCCTGATCGTCTAGAGCTTAAGAAATACAATCCATTTCTTAGACGTCATACTCTTCATAAAGAAATTAAGTAGTTTATACAATTCTTATTGAATTATATCTTTGTTAAGTAGCTAGAAAGACTTGTCTTTTTAGCTACTTTTTTGCTTTAGTTATCCTCAAGAAAATCCGACAAGTTACTTGTGAAAAGCGTGCTTTTTAACAGGAACAACTTTTGGCGTTAAAACTTCTTATTGTAGATCCCGATGAAACTTGGCTGGGCCAGGCGAAGAAGTATTTTACCGATTCAATGTATGACGTAACAACTGTTATCAATGGTAAAGAAGCTCAAGTCACAATGTACAACACACAGTATTTCGCTGTGATCATTAATTACGCTACAGAAAATCATTCATGCATGCAGGTTTTAAAATTTATTAAAACCAACTACACCAATATGCAGGTCATCGTGATGGTGAACGATAAGGCATTGGTTGATAGTGGGGATGTGACTGAAGAGAAATTGAAAAAACTTGGTGTGGCCGAACTTGCAGTGAAGCCATTTGAGATCACTTATATAAAAGAACTTCTTGAAGGGCATCAGTCTTTATCAGACATGATGATGTCAGTGAATAAAAAAGAAGGAGTGAGTGAAGAAACTGAAGTTGCCATGGGTGACGATAGTTTTACATCAATTAAGATTGATGAGTTTTATTCATCATCGGCCGTGCTTTTTGATATTTATATCAAACTCTCAGAAAATAAATACCTAAAAATTCTTCATACTGGCGACACGTTTTCAAAAGAACGTTTGGATAAATATAAAAATGAAAAAAGAGTTGAAAATCTTTATTTCCATAATAGTGATAGAAGAAAATTCATTCACTACAATAATTTTTTAACAAAAAAACTTGTCGATAATAAAAATGTTCCAGTCGCTAACAAAGTTAATATTCTAAAAAATGTTACTGAGAAATTTATTGAAGAAGCGTTTACTGTAGGAGTTAAGCCTCAGGTTATTGAGCAGGGGAAGGAAGTTTGCGAAAACGTCTTTCAGTTAATTGAAAAACAAAATGATCTCTATACAGTGCTTAAGTCGTATCAAAATTTTGATCCTTCGGCCTATACACATGCTTTTTTAGTCACTTTATACTCTACGGCGATTATTAAGCAATTTGAGTGGCAGTCAAAGGCGACGATTGAAACAACGGCCATGGCCTGTATGTTTCACGATATCGGAAAAACACT
>JBEIPV010000227.1:0-1781 GCA_040376855.1 Bacteriovorax sp. | reverse complement strand
TTTACTCGCACACTTTGAGCACGCATCAACTTACGAACTTCTTTTTCAGAAGTTGCGTCAATCTGCCCTATGACCTTTTTCCCGTTGACGTCTACGCCTTCGTATTTATACATTCCCATAATTCTATTTTACTTTTATCCCTAACTGAGTTGCTAATTCATCCTGTACGTTTGAATACCCCATCGCTACATCAGGAGTAATCGTCCCTGTTTCAACAAGCTTCTTTAAACTCTGATTCATCGTAACCATTCCCGATTTATCCTGCCCAATTTGCATTTGAGAATAAACCTGGTGCATTTTATCTTCACGAATTAAGTTTCTAATACCCGTCGTTGGAACAAGAATTTCCATTGCAGCAACACGCCCCTTTTCAAAAGACTTAGCAATTAGCTGCTGAGAAACGATCCCTTGAAGAACGAATGATAAAAGAGTTCTAATCTGGATTTGCTGATGGGCCGGGAAAACGTTAATAACACGGTTGATAGTCTGAACACACGAGTTGGTGTGAAGAGTTCCAAAAACCAAGTGACCTGTTTCCGCGATCGTTAAGGCCGCTTCAATTGTTTCCATATCACGAAGCTCTCCGACCAGAACGATATCCGGATCCTGACGAAGTAAGCTTTTTAAAGCTCCACTAAATGAAAGTGAGTCACTTCCAATTTCTCGTTGGTTCACGAGACATGATTTATGTGAGTGAACAAACTCGACTGGATCTTCAAGAGTCACAATATGGCCTGCTTCATGCTGATTTAGATAATCAATAAGAGCTGCAAGAGTTGTCGACTTACCAGAACCAGTGGGTCCTGTAACTAGAATTAAACCGTTACTGACGTCACACATTTTAAGCAAAACGTTTGGAAGGTTTAATGATTTAAAATCTGGGATAATACTTGGAATGATACGAAAAACTGCTGCAACTGCACCTTTCGAGTTAAAAACGTTTGCACGAAAACGAGCAAGACCTTTAATACCAAAAGAGAAATCGAGTTCGAGCTTTTTTTCAAAATCATTTTTTTGTTCTTCAGTTAAAATCTGATAGATTAAACGTTTTGTATCTTCACCTGTAAGAGGAGAAGTTTTTACTTTAATAATTTCTCCGTGCACTCGAAGACCTGGTGAAGTACCAGATGTAATGTGCAAATCGGAAGCACTGCTATCAACCATCAGTTTAAATAACTGCTGTATTTTTAGATTATCATTGTTTCCTGCTTGTGCAGTGAAAGTCTGAGTAAGCCTTGTTGAGCCACCTTTTGTTCCATCATCTTCCATAATAATCCTACATTTTATCCGAAGCAGAGTTTGAAACCGCTTCATCAAGAGTTGTTAAACCTTGGGCCACTTTTGTCAGAGCACACATTCTTAAAGTCTTCATGCCTTCTTTGATTGCCTGTCTCTTTATCTCATCAGTCGAACCTGATCTTAATAATATTTCTTTCACTGAAGGAGTCATCTCTAATACTTCATAGATGGCGACTCGTCCCTTATATCCCGTATTGTTGCAATTAGCGCAGCCTTTACCTTTGTAAGCTATAATCTTCTCAGCTGATGCCGGAGAGATCCCGCAAGAAACAAGAACCTCTTTCGTCGCTCCTGGATCTACATCCTTGCAGTCTTTACATATTTTTCTACATAACCTTTGGGCAACAACAACGTTTAGGGCCGCTGCTACAAGGAAAGGCTCAATTCCCATGTTAACCAAACGAGTGATCGTACTTGGTGCATCGTTAGTGTGAAGAGTTGATAAAACCATGTGACCCGTTAGTGCGGCCTCAACAGCAATC
>JBEIPV010000119.1:0-8418 GCA_040376855.1 Bacteriovorax sp. | reverse complement strand
GCCTACACTGTTTTACAAAACAGATGTATCAGCTGCCACGACCATAGTGCCTGGTCAAAATACACCACTCCAGAGAAATGGCTGGCAAGTGGTCTGGTAGTAGCAGGAAATACTTCCGCTTCACCAATCATATATAAAATTTATAACTTTGGTGGTGGATCATCAAATATGCCTCTTGGTGGATCAACTGGAATTCCTGGAAGCGAATACCAAGCACTCCTAGATTGGGTTGAGGGGCTATAGACATGTTTGCAAAGTTTTTACCTGTACTTCTTATAATGCTTGGGTGTTTTTATTCTAAAAACGCCAAGGCCTATCCTAACTTTATCGGACATGGATACACTTCATGTATCAACTGCCACTACAATCCCTTTGGCGGTGGGCCACTTACTGATTATGCACGTGCAGTTGCTGCGACAACTATTTCTTCAAGAAATTTCTATCCTGAATCAATGACGGATGAAAGACTGGCGAACTCATCAGGATTTCTTTTTAATAAACCGGAAAACACCTGGCTTCGCGCTCAAATGAATTATAGAGGGTTTCAACTTGTCAGAAATCCAAATTCATCGACTCAAGAAAAGACGATGTGGATTAACATGCAAGCAGATGCCAGACTTATTTTAAAGTTTGGTGAAAATGACCGCTTTATTACTGTTGCAAACGTTGGTTACGCTCCTCCTGAAAAAAATGCACCAGCAGGCACCAAGCAAGACACGTGGAGATCGCGTGAATACTACATGGGTTACAAAATCACTCCAAAAATTGGAGTGTATGCCGGTCTAATGGATAAAATTTACGGAATCAGAGTCATTGAGCATATCGCCTACTCACGAGTGTACCCACAGGTCACGCAAAACGATCAGACTCATGGAATCACCGGCCACTATATTGGAGAAAGCTGGGAAGCTGGTCTACAAATGTTTTCCGGAAACCTTATGCAGGATGCAGACATCCGCATGAAAGGTTTTGCAGCAACGGCCGAAAAAACTATTTTCGGACTTCACCGTCTTGGTGGATCTTTTATCTCAAGTGAAAATGATTACCTGAAACTTAATTCCGCGGCCCTTCATGCTCGCATGAATTTAAAAGAAGGATCGGCGTTGTTATTTGAAGTGGGAAGAACCACTCAAACCGTCGTTCAATCAAAAAAAGAAAAAACATCTCACTATGGTCTGCTGCAGACTTATCTTCGTCCGGCGCGTGGATGGTATGTTTTAAATAATGTTGAGTATATTAAAACGAATGTTGAAGAAGATCCCTATTCAATCAGATGGGGACCTGGAGTTCAGTATTTCCCTTTTCAACGTTTAGAACTTAGATTTGACCTTTATAATACGAGAAACTTTTCAAAAGAGGCGTCGACAAAAGATAACTGGATGTATCTTTTCCAAACGCATGTGTGGCTATAGATGAAAATTTTTATTTTATTAATGCTATTGGTTTCTCAATCGCTTTTCGCTTCAGAAGTTGAGGAGCTGTTTAAGCAGAAGAAATATCAACAAGTGGCAAGTCTCTTTGACAACCCTAATACTTTTAATCCTCTGTCTTCTCAAGACATGATCCTGGTTTCCTATTCATTACGAGCCATGGGCCGCTACAGAGACAACACCAAACTCATCGCCGTGATGATTAAAAAGCTCTATGCAAAAGAGCACGCTCAAATCTTTGATAAAATTCAAAACAAAGTCACTCTTGATGCTGACGATTACCCGAAACCACTTATTCTTCTGTATTGGAACATCTACAATGATTATGCCTTAATCATTAAGTCGTACAAAAAAGCTGATGCTCAACTTGAAAAAGATAAAGCGAATTTTCAAAGTTTCAGAAATATCTTAAGTGAACTAGAATTCCGCGAAGGAAGGGTTGAAAAAACGAATGATCAAGTCACTTCTCACCTACAGTACTTAAGTGATATTGAATATAAATTCACAGCAAGTTTTCAACTTCAATACATGAGCTGGCAGTACAGCGCTATCATGTCCAGAAAATCAACTGGTGTTAATACTGATCTTATTATCACAAACCAAGGTCTATGCCTGGGTGGTGATGTTGGTTATGAAAGTGGCTTTTATCACTACGCCCTTGAAGGATGTTTTCTCATTGGTTCTGGTGGTGTAACGGCCTATGGAACTCCAGAAGTCACGTACAAGCAAAACCTTGCCGCATATGGTGTAAAGTTGGGGCCAAGCGCTTATAAAATTGTCTCAAGTAGTAAATCAAGAATTGGAATTTCACTTCCCATTTTATTTACAACACAAAAGATGACTCAACCGAGTGATCCTGATTATGTTGTTGACCAGGATACAGCAGTTAATTTTGTGCCAACGCTGAACGCTCGCTGGCAGTTTGATAAATGGTATCTTAAAACAGAATTCGGACAGTATTTTGGAAAAAAAGAAACGCTATGGGCCCTTGGAGTGGGAAGACAGTTTTAAAGGGCCTGCCACTCCGGCGACATACATAAAGTTAGAATTATAATTTTCCAGGCCTCATCATTATTTGGCGTCACTTTTCTAATATCTTTCAATGCGCTTAGGACATCACTATCTGCATCAGTTGCCTGATGAAATAAGCGCCAGGCCATCAATACTTTTTCATCTGTAGGATCACCCCATTTTTGATCAGCAAAAATTTTATTTCTAACTGAAATCAATCGAGGCGCATCAAGAACTAGCTTCTCACATACTTTTGTCGTAAGTGAATATCTCATCGGATTATTGTTAGATGGTTGAACGACTCCAATGCTATTAACACATCTCTCACGGACAAACTCAACCGTAGTGCTTCCCGGAACTCCCACGTCTGAAGCAGCATACTGATCGCAGGCTCCTCCAAATTCAATTTTTTGATAGATATCTGAGAGGATGTAAGTCGCAGCAGATGTACCTTCAGCATCGAACACTTGCAGTAAAACTGATTCTACATAAGAGCGGCCGGCCATTTGAATTTCACTATTGTAATCCTTCAGTGCTGCACCTTCAACAATACTACTAGGCGCTCTAAAATCTAGTTTAGACTTACTGGTTTCAGCAATAGGCACACATGAGGCCAGTGACATTGCAACAAGAAGAAAGCTCATTTTCTTAAACATATGATTGTCCTCTTTAGGCCACATTCTTTACTGATGTAATCACCAATTTCGCTTTTCCTTTTTCTTTAGCTGTAAAAGACGTATCGTTTGGTGTTGGTGTTTTAAGTTCTAAAAGATTTGAAACTGTAGTTGCCACGTTTCCAATGATGGCCTCGCGTCCACCAATTTCATTCAGCCCACCAGCAAGTCCCCATGTTCCACGGTTTGCTGAATCTGTTTTTTTAACATTCCCAACAACTTTTAGTTCATCAAACATTCCTGAGAAAACTGTATAATTTGATCCTTCCCAACCATGATCTGCTCCACTTCCATCTAATCGAGGAAGACGGTTAAAATCGCTGGTAACAGCAATCACTGTTTTATCAAATAAATTTCCACCACTCGTTTTTGTTTCTTTGAGTCTCGACATCAACTCATTAAGGCATGCAGAAATCGCACGGTAGTAACGAGTGAAGAGAACTAATGCAATATCAGATCCCACAAAGTGAACGTCTGTTCCTTGTGTAATACGGCTATTTGTTCTTGCAACCGCTTTTGTTGTCTGATTATAACTTTCTTGAACCAGAAAGTTTGAAATCCCACCTGATTGAATATTTACCGAAGATGATAATCCATTGATGATCATGTACTCAGCAATCGCCATCCCCTCTGCCAAGTCTGCGATCAAAGTATTCATATCTGTGATTGATAAAATATCAGTACCTGAAAAATACTCGTTCTCTGAAATACGTTGTCTTGGCCCTTTATTACCGGGAAAACTAATATCTTCCACACCCACTAATTTAAGTTCAGCAGTCGGACCGAATGATCTTGTGATCAATCCTCTGTATTTCATAACCAAAGAATTGAATTGTGCCTGAAGATCACCAAATTGCTTCATCATCATTTTTTTAGCATTAAATCTTGAAGCAAATGTACTTGGGATAAATTTACCTTTATTGGTCGCACTTGCCTGCATTCTCAGCAACGCCTGATCAATGGCCCCTTCAACAGCACCGCTGTTTAAAGAAAGCATTGAACTAAAAGGAGTGAATGGGGAGATGGCCGTCGTTAATGGATTTCCTCCACTAAGCTCTAAATAAGCAATCCCTTTTTCACCTTGATAATAATTACCTCCACCATTTCTTCCCACTGCAGGAATAGGAGTACTGGCCGAGTCTGCAATTAAACCTGATAGTGAAATTCCTCCAGGAACAGGAGCAATCTGACGGTAACGATCAATATCATGTGAATCAATCTGAAGATCGATCCCTCTCATGATCATCATATGTTTTGCAATATCCTTCATTGGTGCAGTCCCACCTGTTGTAGGAATCTTGCTATTCCACACGTGTGGCAGATAATAGTTTCCAACTTTCGTTGTTGAATAGTTTGTTGAACCATCTGGATTAAACTTCGTTACAACCATCGGGTTAACGACAAAGTCATCGTTACCGTTTGGATTAAGTGGTAAATCCCAATAGTATCTTGGCAATCCTCCGGCCATAACCAGAGAGATAAATTTAAAATCTTCAAATGCCGGATCTACTCCTGCTGCTTGAGCTGTCCCCTTTTGCATAAAGCTGATCATCATATTGGTTAAAAAAGTATTCATCACGCCTGATGTACCAAGTCCTGTTCCAACCAGAATATTTTTCAGCAGAGATCTTCTGTCTAACTCAAAATTCTTTTTTTCCGATGACATACTAAACTCCCTGATCCGGATAGATGAATGCTTTTTGCTCAATAATATTTTTAATTAATAATCTTGATGATTGGTGATTCTTTAGCTCCAATCCCATTTTGATAACTTTCTTTCTTTGAAACTCGGCACCTTTAGAAAATTCCGGCGTATTAATATTTCCGATATCTGCAAGATCAACCGTGATTCCAGTCAGGAATTTATAATATCTTTTAGCAGCACAAACATAGAGGTCATTTGTTTCTGCCATCTTTTCACCTAACTCTTGAGGGCCAACCATTTCTTGATGAACTAAAGTTCCATCGTAACTTCTGTAGAAAAGTCTTCCATTAGCAGGTCTTTGATAAAAATTTGTTTCATTGGCCATTTTTGGCATCTCTGCATAGGGCATTGTTGGAGTTCTCACACCAAAAAACTTCACTCTTGTGTTTATCAACCCAGAGTTATGTGTCCAACCCGTTCTACCATTTCTTAAAACTGCCGCTAACGGGTCCATAGAAGCATGGCAGGCCATACAAGAAATCCCTGTTCTAAAAGCAATTTTTGAAGTGCTGTCTACTTCACTAATAACATCAGTTGTTCGAAGTGCTGGAAGTCCTCTACAAAGGAAATCTTCCATAACATGTTTTCCCCAGCGACGGTAAAGTCCCGTTCCACCATTGCTAAATGCATCTTTACCAATATTACCTAATAAGTAGGCCTGAGTACCAAAAGCTCCACCACCAATATGTTGGTTAACGTTGTAATCATTAAATGAAAACGCCGTCGATTTAATATAAGCAGTATTAGTAATTACGTTCTTAATATCATCTCTTACTAGCCCCATTAATTTTCCTGTCTCAATGAATGTCGGAGTAAAGTCAGATAAATCATTTGGTACAGTCTGATTAATTCCATTAGCATCTTGAACTGTTTTATAAGTTCCTTGCTCTAATGTTGGAAGGGCCACATTTAATATAGAGCGAGCTCTATCCGGAAAAGCTGAGTATCTAATTGCGCGCAGAGAATAGTCTCTCGTCACGACATCTGAAAATTTCTGGTTAGGAGCAAAGAGAGAATAAACAAAGTGATAAGCTGCTTCGTTTGTATCAATAACATCTCGAGTGTATCTATCAGATTGCACTCCAATCGCCGAACCATAATCAGGAATTTGAAATTGCGATTTCTGAAAACGCATAAAAGTATTTAAAACTTTTACACCTACATCATTAGGAACACCATTTGATTGAGCGATTTCACCATTGCTATTAAGTGACGCTTTATCAAAAATTTCCATGCATGCATCTGTACCCGATTTTGTACCGGCCTCAACAGCTTTCCATAAAGGATCAGAAGTTTTTACTCTTTCTCCAACAAATATTGCATAACATTTGTTGAACCTCTTTAGCTCATCACTTACGGTCGCTAAGACCATTGATGGGGCCAAAGTTAATAAGAAAACAAACATCGTTTTATTTGTATTTTTCATAGTGTTCTTATCGTACGACTGTCCGTTAAACTAAAATGAAAGAAATGCCTATATCTTATTTATTTCAATGTCTTATAATTATAAAAAACCAAAAATCTCAAAAAAGGTGCCTAAAAATTATGTCAGTTCATACTAAAAATGACCGTCACATCAAGAAGTACATTTTAGACCCTCAATTCCAAGGAAAACTTCTTAGCTATTTCGTCGGTCTTTTCGTCATTACAACGGCTTCACTCTACTCAGTTAGCTACCTCTTTTTCTGGAGAATAAAAGACAAAGCGATGAAAGTGGGAATACCTGAGAATCATGTTTTTTATCGCTTTATCGACGGTCAAAAGGCCGACTTGGATATGCTGTTTATTGCTTTAGTTATATTCAACCTTTTTTTATTATTAGGTACCGGAGTTGTTATCTCTCACCGTATAGCAGGACCTATCTATCGTTTTAAGCAACACCTTAAAACTATTAACTCAGACTCTAAAGTCTTTAAACTTCGCCAAAAAGATTTCTTCAGAGACATGGAAGACATTATTAACGATCTTAAAAATAAGATGAAGTAGTATGATGAAAGTACATATTATTATTTTATCACTCATCCTTTTTTTATTTTGTAGCAGTTGCTCGCAAAAACACGAAACATCAGCAACAAAGATTGATGATGATTACGTGCTGGTTGAATTTGCTTCTAAACTTGAAGAAGACTTTCACCGAATTAATAATCAACCAACTAACAACAATGAACATATGAATGGACAACATCCCTAATTTAACCAAGGTATTAAAATGAAAAAAACAATCGCTCTTTCTCTCCTACTTTTAAGTTCAATGGCAATGGCCGAAAATAAAGTTGTTCTAAACGTAGGTCTTGTTCCGGCCGGATCATTTCAAGCGACTAGCTTAAAGCCAAAAGGTGACTTAAAAAAGACTGGGGAATCATTCTCAGCAGATAAGATTGTAGTAAGTATTGAGTCTTTTAAAACAGGAATTGATTTAAGAGATGAACATTTTTGGAAACACTTAAAATCATCAACTCACCCAAAAGCAACTCTTTCAAACTTAAAAGCTCAAGGTGGAAAGGCAACTGCAGATCTAGAAGTAAATGGAGTAAAAAAGCCAGTTAACATTACTTATAAAGTAGCTGGCCAGGAAGTCCTTGCGGATTTCACTGTTAAAGCTTCAGACTTCACTCTTCCAAAAGCAGAATACCTTGGTGTTGGTGTGAGTGATGAAGTAAAAGTTAATGTGACGTTAGAATATAAATAGTTTTAAAGACAGGCTTCCATTGATCTTGCGATTGATGGAAGCCAATATAGATTATCTTTTTTGAGTAAGGTTATTAAGTCTCTTCACTAACTCTTCCTGCAATCCCTTAATCGACTCTTCTTTAGCTTCCATATTTTGTTTTTTATCTGTTCTAAATACGGCCGGATATTTGCGGTTAATCATGCTTTCTGATTCGGCCGTTAGGTATGAAAAATCATAACGAACATCCCACATCACCGCTCTACTGATAAAAATAATATCTGAAACGGTAGCTGGCACAAATAAAGCTGGCAAGATGAAGGCGTAAGTCCACCCTAACTGCGTGTTGTATTTATCAAGATCATTAACAGCGCTGATCACTAACAGTGTATCGGCACCTTGTTGGGCCGCTGCTTGTCTAAGAGACTTCACATCAGAGTGTGATTTTGTATTTAAGATAAAACTCTTTGAAATTTCGCCATTACTTTTAAATCTATCAACGGCCTTTTGAATTCTTTCTTTATCTTCATTTGACCATGACCAATCAATTCTTTCGACTTCAGCTTTTGTTGGTTCTTGAAAGTAAATGGCCACTTTAAAAGGTTTAGGAAGTTTAGCTTTTGCTGATTGCGCCTGATTGATTTCGCTATCAGCGATTGAAGTTTTATCGTCTAATTGTTGTTTCAAATTTTCACGATTAATTCCACGGCTAGTTGCACAGCTGGTAATAAGTAAAACGGCCGATAACAATAAAACTCTTTTCACAATGCCTCTCCTATCAATGATTTTGATAATTCACGAACTGAATAAATGATAGAGCATAAGAGGCAAATGACAATACTTGGGATGTCGATTTTGAATATGAGAATATCTAAAAGAGACCTAATACTTATCAATAAGAATTAAAAGCCCCATCATGGCAATACCTAT
>JBEIPV010000044.1:0-23000 GCA_040376855.1 Bacteriovorax sp. | reverse complement strand
GGTCTGGGATTTTTATACGGGAAAGAAGAACTCTTAAATGAAATGCCTCCTTACCAAGGTGGTGGATCAATGATTTCGGAAGTTCGTTTTGAAAAAACCACTTACCACAATCTTCCTAATAAATTTGAAGCAGGAACTCCGGCCATTGCTGAAGTGATCGCTTTTAAATCGGCCATTGAATACGTCGAAAAAATCGGCCTGGACAATATCGCAGCCCACGAACACGAACTTTTAGAATACGCAGTAAGTGAAATGAAAAAGATCGGTGGGATCAGATTTATTGGAACTTCAAAAAATAAAGCTGGAGTGATCGCTTTTGTCGTTGAAGGTGTTCACCCTCAAGACCTAGGGACTATTTTAGATAAACAAGGTGTCGCTATCAGAACTGGCCACCACTGCTGTCAACCACTGCACAGACGTTACAATATAACGGCCACTGCAAGAGCAAGTTTTTCAGTTTACAACACGTTTCAAGACGTTGATGTTTTTATCGCTGCCATTAAAAAAGCAAAAGATTTTTTATTATAAGAGGAACACTTATGAGTGAATTAAATACCATTGAAGAATTAGACATTGATATCCAACCGACTCCGAACCCGAACGCCCTGAAGTTCATTATGAACATTCCGGTGAAACAGGAGGGAAACTCTACTTATAAATCACCAAGTGAGTGCGGAGAAAACCAACTTGCTCTTGAATTATTCAAGGTAAGAGGCATTGACCAACTACACTTTTTTGAAAATGTAATCGCTGTTACAAAGTTTTCTTACGAAGACTGGGGATCTGTTGAAACGGGTGTGATGAAAGCATTAAAAGAATTTATGCCAACTCACAATCCAAACTACAATGATCCAAATCCCGAAGCAGACAGAAGAAAAAATCTTTCTCCTGAACTTCAGCAAATTGAAATGATTCTTGATAAAACCATTCGTCCCGGTCTTCAAGGTGACGGTGGGGACATTCAAGCATTAACTTATCAAGACAACATTCTAATGGTTAAATACCAAGGGGCCTGTGGGACATGCCCTAGCTCAACAACGGGGACTCTTGAGGCGATTAAGGCCATCCTACGTGATGAATTGAACCCAGAGATCGAAGTTTATATCGCGCCTGAATTCTAGGATTCAGGCCTCTATCTTCTCTTATCTTTCGGATACTTACATCTTTTCCACAAACATCTTTAAAAAGTGTTTGACCTATCAAACTTTTAATTTACAATACTAACAGGAGGATCTTAATGATCATTCAAAATTGTAATCCCCTGTTAGTTATTCTCACAAAAATTGAGTCGATCATAGCTGATCACAAGACTCAACATCCGTACTTAAACGATGAAGAAATCATCGAATTCATAAAAATTAAATTTTCGATCGAAAATAGATCCTAATTATTTTTGGCCATCTGTCGAACCGGCATAAAAATAGTCGTAACTCAACTAACAGGGGAACATTTTTATGTTATCAAAATGGAAAACGTCTTTATTGACGGCAGCAACTATCATGACTCTAGGATTTACTACTTCATGTGGTAAAAACGATGCATCTAATATCGAAATCGCTGGTGTAAAAGGACCAAAGGTAAGTCTTCTTCAAGACAATTTAATGATCTCTGCTGTCTTTGAAAACGTTCAATTAGATGGTGGACTTCGTTACAACATTCCAAAGTATAAATACTCTTATATCGAAATCTCTCCTGATCTTGAAAGCGCAGGAACGATGATGTCGGTTTCTATTTCTCTTAAAGATATTATTGAAGGTGGATTAGAGTCTCTTCCTCCTGCAACTCTTCCTGGTGGAAGAGCGATTCCAGGTGTAAAATCAGGATCACTTCCTGCTGTAGCTTTCTCTATCGAAAAATTCCATAATATGAGCTTATTCGTGAGCAAAGATGTTTTTGGTATCTTCCTTCCAACTAAAGTTGGTGTTGATGGGGCCATCGCTTCATTCAGATACTACATTGGTGAGAAAAGAGCAGGTACAGTTTCTCTAGTTGGTGCTGATGCTAACGGAGAAAACTCAGGTGTTCTTCTTATGCTAGACATGAAAGGACAAGTTAAGTCGCAAATGATGAACGTTTATAAGAAATTTAATCGCTAAATATTAGTGACTGTGCGGGTGATGTTTTACCTGCGCAGTCACTTCTCTTCCCAGCACCGGCACTAATAAAACCGACACTAAGATCACAAAAGCACCCATCAAATTCATCGACGTTAGAGTTTCATTAAAAATAAGATACCCAAATAAGGCAGCAAAAGGCGCTTCCATAAGAAAGATCAATCCGGCGATATGATCTGGGATTTTTTTCTGCGCTACAATTTGCGCCGTAAAAGAAATCATGCTGGAAAAAATCCCCAGGTATAAAAGACCAATGAGTACGTTGTGAGCTGGGTCCATGACAACACTCAAGTCAACTCTCCCCTTCATCACAAAAGCGATAATAAGAGACATGATGGCCACAAAAAAGTTCTGCAGAAAATTGAACTCAACCGGTGACTCAACATGATTGGCAACTCTCCCGACATAGATAATATGCAAGGCCCCGAAGACCGCGCATATAAGCGTATAAAAATCCCCTAGATTTAAATCTTTCACTTCCAGGTTAGACATCAAGGCCATCCCTAACATGGCCGTCAATAACAGCAACCAGAAGGTTGGACGGTATCTTTTTTTAAAGACCACCATCGTGATGATGGGAATAAAAAGCGTATAGAGAGTTGTGATAAAACCACTCTTGGCAACTGATGTAAGGCTTAGCCCAATCGTTTGAAAAAGTAGAATACCTAAAAGGAAAGTGGAGCTGATGAAAGCTTTCTTTAAAATATTATCTTTTCTAGTGAACGACTTTTTATAAAGTAAAAAAGGCGTCGAGCAAATACCGGCCACTGCAAAACGAAGAGCATTGGCCCAGTAAGGATCAAGGGCAACCAGAGTCCATCTCGTAGCGACAAATCCGTAACCCCAAATCGCCGTTGCAAAAACTAAAAGAAGAATATTTATAAACATCGATTAGTTCCACTCACGAGGATGATAGTACTCCATCATCTTTTCATGAACTGATCCAGCTTTAGGTTTGTACTTATAAGAAAACTTCACACGTGCCGGAAGAGAAATGAGAATTGAGTCTGTTCTTCCGTTGGTTTTTAAACCAAACATTGTCCCGCGGTCATGCAGTAAATTGAATTCAACATAACGGCCGCGTCTGTGAAGTTGAAAGTCTTCATCTTCTAAATCAAACGTTTCATTTTTTCTTTTTTCGACAATTGGAAAATAAGAATCGATGAAGTTTGATGAAATATCTTTTACCATTGCCAAGTCAGCATCGATATCTGTTGTATTAAAGTGGTCGTAGAAAAATCCTCCTACTCCTCTCATTTCATTGTTTCTGTGAGTGTTAACAAAGTAACTATCACATGTTTTTTTCCATTCTTCATAGTGTCCGTAAGGCGTGATCGCCTCTTTCCATGTATCGTGGAAATACTGGAAGTCTTCAACGTGTGGGTAATAGGGAGTCAGGTCTGCACCTCCACCAAACCAGAATTTTTCACCAGCGTGGATCATCCTGAAGTTAGCGTGCACAGTAGGCACACGGGGGTTCCTTGGGTGAATGATCAGTGAGATACCTGCGGCCCACATCTGATCTCCGGTTCCCCCGAGTTTACCAGCAAAGGCCGGATCGATAGCACCGAAAACCATGGAAGTGTTCACTCCTGCATTTTCAATAATATCTCCGGTGAAAGCACGTGTAATGCCTCCTCCTCCTGGGTTACCTGTATGATCTTTACGCTCCCACAGATCTTCTTCTAAATTTAATTTAGGATCAGCATCGAAAAGGGCCATGGTAATTTCATCTTGAAGTGCTCGAACATAACGATGAAACTCAGTTTTTTTACTTTCTAAATCTTGCATAATAATTCCCATGTCCACTTTCATTCAAGGGACCTGTGTGTTAAAACAAATCTATAATTGACCCTAAACGATTATAACTTATACCATATATGACCAAGTTTGTCCTTAAGCTCATTCTATTATTTTCACTGGTAAGTGTCGGCTCACTTATGGCGGAAACAGCTGAAAATAGTGATGCTAAACCATACATTGATAACGATGTCATCGTTGATCCGTCCACCGGAACTAGAACTGGCCTTTATCGTTACGGTTATACCGACCGCGATCACAGCACTGAAGAGACCATTAAAAATGTCGGAATTGTCTACGGACTCACATGGGTATTTTACCCATTAGTTCAGCCAAAAGTTTTTAAAGTTCGCGATGGTGTAAGCACATATAAAAATAATTTTGGAAAACTTGTTTTTGATAAAGATGAGCCGATCTGGAATTTTTTCGTTCACCCGATTAGTGGTTCACAACTTTTTTTACTATACCGAGCTCAAGGGTATTCACGCATGACTTCTCTGGGACTGACGACCATCAGTTCGACTTTATTTGAAGTCACCGTTGAAATTTTAACTGAGCCCGCGAGTGTACAGGATCTTTACATGACTCCTATTTTAGGAACTGTACTAGGTCTTGGAATCGAAACTCTTTCGATGTCTCTCCTGAACTCCGGGAATACGGCGGCCAAAGTTTTTGCCCATATGATTAACCCCGCAACTCTTCTTCCGCTATACGAGGGAAGAACTCTCATCATTCCTAAGTTTGAACAGGAAGATAAGGGTGCCATGGTGAAAATGGAGTTGATGTTTTAATGAAAAAGTTAGCTCAGCTTTTTATTCTTTGCACTCTTTTCATAAGCACAGCTCATGCTGATATTTTTTCTTCAGATAAATTCACTCTGAGAGCTGGCCTCTCATTTAATTTAAATCAAATTCATACGGACCGTCTTATCGACCACACTGAAATAGACGATGATGGAAGCCCTGAAGATGAAACCAAAACTGTTGGTTTGGGATTTGCGACCAGTATTGCTTATCGTTTCGACAACTGGGAATTTGCCCTCGCTGGTGATGTCATTTTCGGATCATTTAAAGATATTAGTTTCAATTACAATAGCAGTAATACAATCAGAGGTGCCGGTCACTTCAGGCTTGTCAGCATTGGCCCGCAGATAAAATACTACACCCCCTACTCGATCTTAAACCTGGCGAATATTTATTTTGGTTTTGGGCCTTCATGGTCACTGCAAACTTTTGTCTTCAGGCATCCGATTACGACGGGAGGATTCAATGATAAAAAGCGCGTGAGTTTTGAAAACTATGGTGGCTCTCTCTTCATTGGTTTCGAAGAAATTAAACCATTCAAAGATATGCACCCCATGTTTTTAGAAGTTGGATACAGCTACATGCACTCCTACAAAGTTTCTATTTTAGATGCCACAAATTCTGCAGAAGTCATCACTCTTACAGAGGGAGACTCTAACGATTTTTCCGGCCAATACATTATTGTGAGGGCCGGAGTTGCCTTGTTTTAATTAGCCTTACTCACCATCTAAATGCCCGAGTTTAGACGCCTTTCTACTTTCAATCTTTTAAAATCTAAATAGCAATTTTTGTGGCCATTATTTAAGGCCCAAAGCGGCCATTATTCACAATATTAAGTGGTTGCAAATCAATAAAACTCCTCTAAAGAACTCACCTATAATTAACGATGAGAGTATAGTTAAGCGCCTTAAAATGAAGGATTTTGTATGACACTTAGATCTCAATTGTTCACTACTCTGGCCGTTACTTTTATTGCATTCAACACTCTTGCAGCTGATAACGTTGCTAAGGTTGTTGTGATGAGAGGAATGGTTAAAGCGAAACTCACGGATGGAACCATCCTCGATGTTAAAGCTGATCAATCAATACCTGAAGGTGCAACAGTTCAGACTGCTGAGAAAAGTTTCGTCAAACTTCTCTTCATTGATAAGTCACAAATGAATTTAGGGCCTAACTCGCAAATGATCATCACGGCCTTCCCTAAAAAAGAAGCAGGGATCATCACACTTGTTAAAGGACAAATCAGATCACAGGTTACAAAAGACTATATGGAAATGGATGATAAGAGTAAAAGTAAGCTCTATATCAAAACTAAAACTGCGGCCATGGGTATTCGTGGTACCGACTTCCAGGTTAACTTTAACCCTGCTAACCAAAACACATCTTTAATTACCTTCGAAGGTAAAGTGGCCATGGCCCACATTGATAGGGCCTCAAGAGAAGACGACTTCGATCAACGTAACCTTGAAAATGTTGTCTCAAGTGACAAGGCCGTTTTTGTTACCAAAGGACAAATCTCTGCGGTTAACTTAAACGTTGCTGAAAGAGCGATGGTTCCTACTCTGCTTGGAACAAAACAAGTAGAAGCGCTAGAAAAAAACGAAACTGGTATTAAAGAATCAAATGCCGCTGAAGAAAGTGCAAAACAATTTAGAAACCCAATTCCTCCTGGAGCTGAAGGTGCAGCTTTTTCAAATTCATCTCCTGAGCTTGAAAAAGAAATAGCAAAAGCAGCACCAACAAAAGCTGTCTACAATGAAAAACATGCTTCCGCAGATGGATTTTTTAACACTGCAACTGGTGAGTACAAACTTCCAGCAGGAAGTATCATCGACTTGAGTACAGTTAACATCATCCCTCCTCCAGTGAATGCTGTATTCGATAGCAACACTGGAACATACGCTGTTCCTGAAACATTTGGTAAAGTTGACAAGGTTACTGGGGAATATAAAGCACCAGTGGGTCTGGCCCTTGGAGTTGATGGTAAGTTTACCGTAGTAGATGCTGAAGCTTTTAAGAAGTCTCAAGCACCGGAAGGACAAGAGAAAAAAGAAGAAGCCCCTAAGGCCGAAAAAGAAACTGCACCAGCTAAAGAAGGAGATGTTTCATCAGCTCCAGCTGCTGCTCCGGCACCTGTAGAGGTTAAAGTTCCAGTTGTATTCGCAGGTGAAGCCGCACAGGCCTTTATCGTAAAAAATGCTGACATATCAGTGAGAGCACCGGCAAGTACAACGACAGTAGTAGTGAACCCTGACCTGGCAGTATTGGCCCAAGACAGGCTGAAACAAAATGACATATCAAAACAGACAGCTACCGACCGTGGAGTGATCAGCCCGACGAGTAAGGTAAAATTTATTTTCAATGCACAGTAATTGATTATCATTTATAATTATTGAGAACATTAAAATTACTAGGCACCCGGATGGGTGCCTTTTTTGTTATAGGGATGTAACAATGACTCTCAATCGTTTAACGATCGTAGCTCCTCTGGCATTTCTGATGGCGACAAATGCCAATGCCAATTCTCTGGAAGAGTTTTTTAAACTTTTTAAAAGCGGACAATACCCAAAAGCTCTTAGCGCACTTGAATCCATTCCTCCTGCTAACAACCCTCTTGCATCAAAAGCTTACCTGGCCGGATTAAGTTATTCGAGAATGCAGGAATATGACAAAGCTATCACTCAATTTGAAATCGCTATCCGTGAAAAAAATAACAGCACTGATCTCTACTATGAATACGGGCAGGCACTCTATGCTTCGAATGAATTAAAAAAGGCAAGAGAAGCTTTTAAGACTTCTGCAGGAATGAAATTCAACCGTCCCGCTTCACTTTATTATGTGGCCCACATTTCACAAATTTTAGAAGAACATGAAGTGGCCCGAGACTACTACACTCTAGCAATTAAAGATAAGGCCTCGGATGCAAAGATGAAGCAGATCTCTCAGTTTCAATTGGGAGAAACCCTACTAGCAATCGCGCGCACAAAATCTGATCAGCCGGCCGATCTTCTTCGCCGTGTAGAGCGCTTCATTCTCCCGATGCTTACTTCTGCTTATAACCTGGATAAGAGGTCTTCACTTGCACCAGAAATTAACCAGCGAATTTCTGAAATCATGCAAGAGTTCAACCTCGACCCGAATATTCTAGCTAATGGAAGAAAGATCAATCCAAAGCGCTACAATGGATACCTGTCGCAAAAAATCCGCATGGACGACAACGTCTCTTTAGTAAGCGAAGAAAACAACGTTCAACAATCAAAAAAATCATCATTCATTTTCGAGAGTGAAGCTTACGGAAGTTATGATTTTGTTTTAAAGAAAAAATTTATCATCTCTCCTGAAGCAAGACTTACGTTTACTCAACACTCTAATCAAAGTGATGCCGAAGTTTATCAAAATGACTCTTTCGTGATGAACTTCGCTTTAAAGAACAAGTACGAGCATAAAATTAAAGACCTGCCTGCAAGCTTTATCTTTGACATCGATTACTCTAGAACAAATAAAGACTGGCAAGCACAAAAGAAAAAAGAGTTCTACGCCAAGTCTACGACTTTCACGATTGGAGAGAGTTTTAACTACTTCAGCTTTGGAGACACAACTCTTAAGTTCAAAAGAAAAAATTACATTGGTGCTAATGAGCAAATCAGCAACCATACGACTGTTTTTAGTGCTGACCAGATTATCTTTTTACCCATCCAGCACTTAATCGTGGGACTCTTTGAAGCGAACTTCATTGACAACTTCAATGCTCCATCAACCAATACTAATACGTTCCTCTTTCGTCTGGACTACATCATTCCAGAAATCTTCCCAACCTACACTCTAAGCGCGGCCTTTGCTGCCACAATGACGGACACTCTTGATCAAAGAGAGACTCGTGGAACAGAAGTTTCATGGAATCCATCAATTGATATCGCGAAAGACTTAACTGACAAAAGTAAAATCAGTTTTAACTACGATTACACAAAGAGCACATCAGACAGCGCTGACTACTCTTATGGAAAAAGCGTTTTTACAACTGAATACCGCTACAGTTTTTAACCGGGAATTTCATCTATGTTATTTAGAATCTTCCAGTATCTGGGCATTCTGGCAATCATGACTTTTTGTGCGATTAGTATTTTCCTTTCTACTAATGCCAGAGAGATCAATTCATTTGCCAACCAGTCCTTCATCTACAATTACGCTTCTTTTTTTGAAGACCGTTTCTTCGATTTAAGAATGAAGATGACGATCAACAAAGATGCAAAGGATGATCGCCTGGTCCTGGCGGCCATTGATGATAAATCTTTATCAAAAATTGGAAGATGGCCGTGGAGCCGAACTGAAATAGTAAAAATGGTGAACAAACTAAACACTTACGGTGCAAAAGTTGTGGCCTTCGACGTTTTTTTCTCTGAACCGGAACTTGCTTGTAATGCCGAGTCTCCGGATACTCTTTTAGCTGAGACTTTAAAAAACTTTCAAAGCACACCTGGAAAAAGAATTATCCTTCCTTACTCTGTTACTAAAAAAGATAAAGATACAGTTGATCCTGAAAATTATTTTACAGAAGCACCTGATCAATTGCTCAATTACATGATGGATACCAGACAGGCCGAAGGGAGCAATTTACAGGAATTCGTTGCAGAGAAAAAGGTTTTCCCGATCGACATCCTGGCCAACACTGAATCAGGGATTGCCCACATTGAAGCTGAAGCTGATGCAGACGGAGTTTTCCGTCACTACCCGGTTACGGCGAATGTAGGTTCGTTATACTTTCCTTCTTTTTCTATGCAGTCATACGAGCTCTTCTCAGGAGACCGTGCTGTTATCAATATCCCTTCTCCAGAATCGGCCTACATCAAAACAAAAACAGGAAATCTTTATCTAAACTATAATGGCGAAGCTAAGGTTCGCTGGTTTGGTGGACTCGAACACTTCCCGGTTGTTTCTGTCTGGGACTTAATGCAGGCAAAAGATGATGATCCAGAGATGCATAAAGTTTTAAAAGATAAATTGGTTTTTGTCGGATCAACTGCTTACGGCGCTAACGACTTAAGAAACACACCCGTCGATCCAGTACTTCCCGGAGTAGTTTTCCACATGAACATGGTTCACATGCTTCTTGAAGGAAAGTTTCTCGTTTCAGAAAATGAATCCGCTAAAATTTCATGGATCATGTTGATCGGTGGAAGTGTGATCATCATCTGTGTGATGCTTTTGGGTCACCCGGTTTTAGACTTCGTGGCCGTCTTTGCCATCATGGCCGGGCTTTTTTACCTGGACACTTATCACTTCATTCCTAAGGGCTATAACAACCGTCTCTTCTTCTGTTTGTTGTCGGTCTTGAGTTGTTATTCGTGGTCAACCTTCCTGCATTTCTACGCGTCTAATAAGGAAAAGAAAAAAATCCGCGGGACATTCTCTCGCTACCTTGCTCCTTCGATTGTTAACGACCTTTTAAAGAACCCTGATAAAGTCCGCCTTGGTGGAGAAAAGAAAAATATTACGGTTTTCTTCTCAGACGTCCGTGACTTCACGAGCATCTCAGAACGCTTAACTCCCGAACAGCTGACGTTATGTTTGAATAAGTACATGACGATGATGACGGATACACTCTTTGAACATAATGGAACCTTAGATAAGTATATCGGGGACGCCATGGTTGCTTATTGGGGAGCACCGGTTGATCTGGAAAATCACCCTTATTGGGCCGTTAAAGGCGCCCTACAGATGATTGATAAACTTCCGGCCATCAATGAAGAATTTGAGCGCGAAGGCTTCCCTCTTTTTAAACATGGGATCGGTTTAAACACGGGTGAGTGTTCAGTTGGTAACATGGGGTCTAATCAGATTTTTTCTTATACGGCCCTAGGTGACAACATGAACCTTGGAGCTCGTCTTGAGTCTCTTTGTAAGTTCTACGGGGTTCAGTTAAATATTTCTGAGTACACTAAAAATGCGATTCCTGCTGATCTTCAAAAAGAATTCGTTTTCAGAACGCTGGATAAAGTAAAAGTTAAAGGGAAAGAAAACGCTGTAACAATTTACGAAGTTCTGCACACTGCTCACCCGCTTTATAAAGAAGATGGAGCGCTGGAAGTTTATGAGCAGTCTTTCCAGATGTATTTAGATCGAAATTTTGAAGGGGCCGCTGCTAATTTTAGAAAGCTGCTGAATAAGTTTCCGGAAGACCCAAGCTTTGAGAGAATGCTGCATATTTGTCAGGACTATATTGAAGTTCCGCCGGCACCGAATTGGGATGGATCATATACACATAAGAGTAAGTAAAATAAAAAGGCCTCATTATTGAGGCCTTTATTATTTAATCTTTTTTATTTTGCTTGTACTTTTTCACTATATTTTACTTCACTCTTATCATCTTGAATTTTTTTCCAAAATTCCTTGTCGTCTAGAATGTCCTTATATCCAGAATGTTCACATGCAGATGTTGCTTGATAAGCTTCTTTAAGTGCATCTAAAGATTCCTCTGTTAATTTTTTATACTTTTTTTCATTTATAACTTCGGCCTTTTTTCCAGGGTTAGCTTCCACATTAGCAGTTAATTGCCTTAGTTTTGCGAATCTCTCTCCAGAATTAATACAAACTTCTAATTCTTTCATATAGATCATGTAATCATGCAACTCTTTACACTTGTAAAGATCTCTTTCCCCGTAAGAAACGTCGGCCATTGCCAAAGCTCCTTTATATAACAACTTGAGTCCTCCGGTTAAACCAGCTGAGTTATCAATCTTTTTTACAAGAGGGATGCAGTGACCATTTTTATACTCAAATGAAATATCCATAGCTCCAGGTCTTTTATTATCTAAATCTTTTAGATCTTTCATATTATAGGATACGCTTTTTATTTTACCGACAGGTTTTCCTTCCGTGATATTTTCATATTCAATTTCAAAGGTTTCTTTATCTGAAAATTTTTTAGATTCACCACTATTTGAAGAATAAACAATTTTATTTCCACGAATTTCCATTGAAGTTGATTCTTTATTTATTTTAAAATCTCCTTTTGAATCCATTTCTGCAAACTTATTAGTTTTTGAAAAAAGTTCACCCAATGTACCTGCGCAATTTTTGTAATCAATCTCATCTGCCATTACTGGTAGGGTTCCTAGAAACATGGAAATCACTAATACTTTCTTCATTCAAACCTCGACTATAGTAGATACTAACGTTCGACTAATTATCGTCATAAAGTTTTATTTACTTAGTTGAGTATCAAGTTTTTTTTGGAAATCTAAAAATAAACAGGATGTTAAAAAGGAAGAATCATTCATGTATAATCATGAGTATTTATACTTAAGAGTTTCGAAGCACAAAGGCCAATTAAATAGGAAGATTCACCAAAGTCTGAATGATCTTAATATACGATGGAGTCCCAAACTCCTCAATCATCTTCGGAATGATCAGCTTCATATCAGGCTTCTGCTTTTTATCCCCGCTCTCAATAAAATGCTCAACAAAAGCTTCTGCGACTAAAAGTACTTTAGATAAAGGTGAAAGATCCTCAGGGTACTTCGTCGCAAATCCTGATCCTTTTTTCATCCCATGGTGATGCTTAATTAAAATATCTGCTCCCATCGGGCAGCGCTTGTAACTCACAACAAGTTCTGCTGCTAAACGAGCGTGATTCATAACAATGTCTTTTTCTTTATCGTTAAGAAGTGGGCTCTGTAAAAGGCCTTTCTCACCTTTTAACTCCGGGTATTTTAAATAAATCGGCGCCAGGTAAATGTCATGGAAAAATAAAACGAAGTTGATTTTATCGGACTGTCCGTCTCCGCCCCACGTAACATTTTTAATAATGTGATTGGCGACATAACTCGTGATCATTGAGTGAATAAAAACATATCCACTTTTATTATTCATCAGTGTTGAAATGAGGGCCTTCAATTGCATATTGTCTTTCACAACTTCCGTCATAACTTTTGCTGACGCTGTTGCGATCTCGGCCATCTCAACTTTAACTTCTTCACTAGAAAATAAATTGGCCATCGCAAATTCATAACCATCATTTAAGACTTCTACTTTTTTCTCAGTCGTTTCACCCGTAGTATTTTTTAAGGCCTCGGTGATTTTTTCAATCAACTTAATCGAAACATTGTTAACCATTACCAGACGGTCAGAACTTCTTACAAAAACCTGATCCACTCCAGTTGATTTAATACTTTTCAAACTATCCTCAATCGGATCATCAGTACGTGCCAGCACCTTCTTTTGAGCGTTCACTTCGTAATAAAGATTACAAGGGGCCTTGGTAAGACCTTCAATAGGAGTCATAGAAATCGGGTAATAGTCCCCCATCTGCAATTCTGCCATTTGCTTGGCCGTTACGTTGAGAATCGTCGCTGATTTTTTTAGAAGCGATTGAATGTTATAGCGTGAAGAAACTGCAAACGTTTTAGCATCAATATCTGAATCAGCATCAGCGCCCACTTTAATCAGAGGAGTTTTCACTCCGTAAGATCCTCTATAGGTATCAATTTCCTGAAAGGCATCTTTTTTATTAATAGTATCCAGCGAAATAATAAGGTCGAAATTTTTTTTCGCTTTATGAACAGCAATCGCTGCTTCTGCCGTTGTTACAAGTTCTACTGACGTTGCCAGATAAACCTCGAGATTCATCACATACAACACACTTAAAAATTCATTGTCACAGACGACAAGAGTTCTGCTCATAACTAACCTTCGTTAAATAATTTCTAACTAGACAAGATTAGCACACAATAACTTTTGTACGAGGGGGAAATTTTGGTAAAAAAAAGGCCGCTTCTAAAGCGGCCCTTGAAAAGTAACTTAGTATTTTAGTAAGTCTAACATTCCTGTGTAAATGCGATCTGTGTTTGGAAGAATCGCTTTTTCAAGAATACGGTTAAATCCAACAGGAGTATTAGTTGAACCAATACGCTTTACTGGAGCATCAAGGTATTCGAATGCTTTATCGTTAACAACAGATACAAGCTCTCCACCGAATCCACCGAAAACTTTATCTTCGTGAACGATTAGGCAGCGACCTGTTTTCTTAACAGACTTAACGATTGAATCAACATCTAGAGGAACGATTGAACGAAGATCGATAACTTCAACGTTGAATCCTTCACCTTCTAATCTTGCGGCCGCTTCAAGACACATATGAACAGTGTTCCCGTAAGTTAATACTGTAAGGTCTTTCCCCTCTTTTCTTGTACGAGCAACTCCGAATGGTACTTCGAAATCTTCAGGCACAGGAGTCATTGCTGACTTCGAGTTGTATAGAGCTTTTGGCTCAAGGAAAAGAGTTGGCCCTTTTGATCTGAAACATGTTCTAAGTAATCCAGCAGCGTCGTCAGCGAAAGCTGGAACAACGATTCTGATACCTGGAATTGCTGCCAGAGATCCCTCAAGGTTTTGTGAATGGTAAAGTCCACCACCGATATACCCACCAGAAGCTAGACGGATAATAACGTTCGGAGAGAACGCTCCATTTGATCTCCAGTAGTCGTGAGACATTTCTACGTATTGCTCCATTGCTGGCCAGAAGTAGTCAGCGAACTCTGCACCTTCAACACACACGCGGATATCATCTCTAAAACGAGAAAAACCGTTTGCCGTTCCAAGGATAAAGTCTTCAGCGATTGGCCCGTTGAATACGCGCTCAATTCCAAACTCTTGTTGCATTCCTTTTGATACGTTGAAAATCCCACCTTTTTCTTTGTTGGCCATATCCTGACCCCAGATAAAAGTATTTGGGTTGTGACGGAATTCAGCTTTAAGTGTTCCATTGATTGAATCAATGAACTTCACTTCTTCACCGTTATGGTTGTGAGTTCCATCTGGGTATTTTGTTGAAACGAAAGCTTCTGGATACAGGTAATCGTAGATTGACGCTGGATCTGGGTTTGGTGCTTTCATCGCTTTAGTGTGAGCTTCAAGAACTTCTTTCTTCATAGCTTCATCAACAGCATTTAATTCAGCTTCAGTGAAAACTTTTGCATCGATTAGTTCTTTTCTGTAACGAACGTATGGATCTTGCGCTTTTGCCGCTGCAATTTCAGCGTCATCTCTATACCATTCGTGCTTGTCTGAATTTGAGTGGTTTCCGATACGAACGCAATCAGCGTGAACGATAACCGGCTCGCATTTTTCAAGCGCGATTTTTCTTGCTTCATCCATTGCTGACATAGAATCGAAAACATCTTTTCCGTCACAGTGAATGATTGTTAGGTTTAAAAATCCTGTGAAGTTATCAGCTACTCGCTCGTTTGCTGTTTGATCACGTTTTGGAACTGAAATCCCGTATCCGTTATCCTGGAAAACGAAAACAACCGGAAGTTTTTCAACAGAAGCTCCGTTGATAGCTTCGTATACATAACCTTCTGATACAGACGATTCACCTTGAGATGAAATCGCTACACCTTTGTGTTTGTATCTCTTCATTGCACGAGCAACACCAACAGCGTGAAGTGTGTGGTTACCAGTACAAGATGATACGTTGTGAATGTTCCATTCTGGCTTAGCAAAGTGGTTAGACATGTGACGTCCACCAGATGATAAGTCAGTTGCTTTTGAAATACCGTTTAAGATAATTTCTTCAGCGTTAACACCAGCTGCTACAGCAGTAAGCATATCGCGGTAGTAAGGGAAAAGATGATCTTCTCCTCTGACAAATGTCTGTCCGATTGCTAACTGAATCCCATCATGTCCAGCGTATGGAGCATGGTAAGACCATCCTACTGCTTGCTTTAAATAATTTGGCGCACGCTCATCTAGTAAGCGGCCAAGAGTCATTAATTCATACCATTTTTTTAGTTCAGCTTTCGGCGTTTTTTTGGCCGAGTACTTCTTTTCTACTTTTTTCAGCATAGATACCCCAAGTCATAAAAAATATAAGAAATTTGATAGTAACAAAAAAGAATTCATTCTACAATTTGGATAATTTTTTTAACGTCTTGTGTAAGGAGATTTTTATGCCTGTAGCGACACCTAAACAATATAAGCAGATGCTAGAGAGTGCTAAGAAGGGCGGATATGCTTTTCCAGCTATTAACGTAACATCAATGTCCACTGCAAATGCAGCTATTAAGGCCTTTGCTGACAAAAAGTCTGATGGTATCATTCAAGTGTCTACGGGAGGCGGGAAATTCGCTTCTGGGGCCGTGGGAGATATGGCACTAGGTGCTATTTCAATCGCTCAGCACGTTCACTTAATGGCCGAGAAATACAATATCTTAATCGCTCTTCACACTGACCACTGTCACCCACAGTATGTGGACTCTTTCATGCTTCCACTAGTTGCTGAAACAGAAAAAAGAAGAGCTGCTGGACTTCCGAACCTATTTAATTCGCATATGTTTGATGGATCTGAACTTCCGCTTGCTGAAAACATCAAAACATCAAAAACACTACTAGAGCGATTTGTTAAATCAGAATTAATTCTTGAAGTAGAAACTGGTGTTGTTGGTGGTGAAGAAGATGGACACAGCAATGAGCACGCTCCTGCTGATAAACTTTATACATCTTCAGAAGAGATGGTAGAGATTGCAAGAGTTCTTCGCCCTATCGGGCCTTTCATGTACGCTGCAACTTTCGGAAACGTTCACGGTGTTTATAAACCAGGTAACGTAAAACTTAAGCCAACAATTCTTCGTGACGGACAAGCTGCTGTAGCAAAAGAATTTGGAAAAGAAGCTGAACACTATCTTGTTTTCCACGGTGGATCTGGATCTGAGCTTCATGAAATTCACGAGACACTTGGATATGGGGTCGTGAAAATGAACATCGATACAGACACGCAATACGCTTACACAAGACCAGTTGTAGATTACATGCTGAAGAACTACGACAAAGTTTTAAAGATTGATGGAGAAGTTGGATCGAAAAAACATTATGATCCGCGCGAGTGGTCAAAAGTAGCTGAAAAAGGCATGACTGAGAGAATTGCCACCGCTTGTGATGACCTGAAATCTACTGGTAAATCTTTACTTCAATAATTTTAGCACTTTAACACTCTGCCGAGGTGGAAACTTTTGCAGAGTGTGCCTTTCTTGAACTAAATCTTATTTTTATGTTTAAATATTAAGATGATGATTAAATCCCTTTCTTTGATTGTTCTATTAACAGCAACTAGCATGGCCCATGCAGAAAATCACTTACTCGTTATTGGGGGTGGTGGTGAGCCTGCACGTGATACAACTATTTTTGATAATGGAATGGAGAATTTAGGGAAAAGTTTAGAGAAGGCAAACTGGAAATATGAAGTGTCTTTTAACGGTGGTCATGCAGACACTGAGAAAATTCTAAAAAAGCACTACCCTAATCCCTCGGCCCCGACGACAAACTTCACTCAGGAAAAATACGCACAATTAATTGAAGGGTATAAAAAGAAAATATTAAGTGGTGAAATAAAATCCGGTGATCAACTTATGATCATTGTGAATACCCACGGTGCTTCAAAAAGTGCAGAACAGCTAACTCACAGAGTTTCTGCCTCTGGTAGTGCTGCTACTGACTTAAATGAACTTGCAGGATCAAAATTAGTCAGTCTCGACAATCTACAAGAAATTGTAAAGCTAACTAATGAGCGTGGTATTAAACTGGGAATAGTTGATCTAAGCTGTCATTCAGGTAACACTCTGGCCTTGAAAAAAAATGCTCCTAATACCTGCATCGTTACGGCATCTGGCCCAGTTCATTATGGATTCGCCGGATCTGTTGCTTTTCCTGATAAATTCCTAGCGGCCCTAAAACCCGGAAAAAATCTTGAAGAAACCTTTCTAGAAGCGCGACTTGATTCCAGTGACTCCGGTTACCCGATGATTTCAACAAGTGAAAACGACAAGATCGTCAATGATGTTTATAACAGCATCACACCTTATCTTTACTACTATAGTCCCTCTGCAGATAAAATGACCCCATATGTTCTTGAGAATGCCAATCAAGAGCAGATGTGTAAAAGAGATGAAGAATTCAAAGGTCTAATGTCAAAGCTTGATGAATTAAAATCAGTCATGAAATCAAAGAAAAATTCTTTTAACGCTGATAAATTAATTGGTCTACTTAATAAATATAAAGCATCACAAGATAAAGTCCTGAAGGCCACAATGGTACTGGGTACTTATAAACTCGACAACGTCGAAACCTTCCCTGTTCCTGCAAACTCTCGTTATATTCTTTCAAACTTTAAAATTAAGTATACCTGGAAAGAACTCATCGCACTTGATGTAGATGACAGCATCACCACTTTTGAAAAATTTAAAAAGTTCAGTGAATCCAAAAAAGGAAAAGATGATAATCAAGCAGTGATTGATTTCTTAAAGATAGTCAAAACTAAAAAGCAACAGATTTTAACTCAAAATCCTCAATTGAAAAATGTTAAAAAAGAAGCTGAAGAAATAGTCAAACAGATGGATAAATCATACGAAATGGCCAATAAGATTGCTTTACAGGAAAAAGTTTACTACGAAGAACTCTACCGTCGTAGTCAATCGAATAATTCAAATGATCCATGCAAAAAAATTGTTTTTTAGGATATAGATGAAATCTTTTTTAGTTTTATATATTCTCACAATCCCCCAGCTTTCAATGGCAGGACTTTCCGACTGTGGAGAGTATGAAGTTCGTGGAGTTATCCGCGCCAAAAAAACTAGCTATGAAATTGTGATCAATGAAAAAACTCAATCAGAGCTTAATATTGCTCTGCCACTTCATGAACAACTCAAGCTTCTCCCTTATTCTAATAAACCCATGACTGCTGTTTTAATTCTGGATAAAAAATTTGATGGGACTCATGGTATTTCTGAAAAAATCATCAGCATACAAAACCGTATCCCCGATCCTCTAAAACCGGGTGATACGGGACTGTCACTTCTTAAAAAAATGGAATGCACTAAAAATTAGAACTTCTTTTTGATATAGAGAGTTTTATCAACTTCAGCAATGAGATTGCCTTCTTCGTCTTTGATATAAACAGTTAAGACGGGCTCAATTTTATTTTTTCCTTTAAGCTCTTCTCTAAACTCCTGAAGCTGTTCTGGAGTCAATCTGAACTGAGCATAAACCCTAGTGGTCCCTGGCCTCTTAAAACGGATTGTGGCCCCTTTATCCCAGACGATATAACCCTTTCCTAGCAGGTTGATCAACATCAACATATAAAAGGGATCTGACATAGAATAAAGCGATCCTCCGTAAGCTGTTCCGACATAATTGCGGTTCCAGAAACGAAGTTTAAGGGAAACATCTACTTCCATGAAGTCTTTTGAGATGTGATCAATGTGAATTCCTGCTCCCCAAAAAGGCGGCCAGAAGTTCATCATTTTGAATAAGATTTTTTGTCTGAAGTTCATAAGAAGAAATTATAGACAGCTTATTTTGATTTGTTGAGAAGTTTCTCAATTTTATCCAGGCGCTTTTTTAATTCTTGATTTTCTTCAGCGTTCTTTTTGATTTGTTGAGCTTTTAGTTCGTTATCTTTTTTCAAAGAAGCAATTTCACGCTTCAATTCTTTAGAGTCATTAAACAGGTCTTTAACGGCTTCGATTAAAGGAGCAATTAACATGCTGTAAGCAACAGATAAAATACCTGTTTCTTTATCCACTGTAACGGCATCAGGGAATACTTTTCGAACTTCCTGAGCAATGACTCCCAACTCTCCGCGGTCATTTAATTTTAATTCTGGATGCGCCTCTTTATCCCAGTTAAAACTCACACCTCTAAGAGCAGATATTTTTTCCAGTGAATTAGGAATAACTTTTATATCCTTTTTTAATCGTGCGTCTGAAAGGCTGTTATAAGCTCCTGTTCCGGCCACTGAACCGTTTACGTGGAGAGTGTAAGATGGCACAAGCGTTCCAATACCAACGTTACCTGCTCCCGTTGCCATGAAAGAAATGTGACCACCACTTATTTCATTAAATAAGCGCAAGTCTGAAGTCCCATTAGCAGGATAACCAATATAACCAGATCTCGTTGTTGGCGATGCTGTTCGTGCAAAAAATTGCATGTAAGTATGATCCAATGATCCTGGCTTTAAACTTAAAGTCCCAGCACCTGCACTGGCCCAAAGTCCACCGGCAACTTCAAGGGAGGTCCCTGGTGAAGTTGTTCCAATCCCAACATTTCCTCCGAAAGGCTGTAAAGCTAAATTTCGGTTCGTACTACTATCTGCAGACATTAGCCCCCAACTATCTTCAGCGAGCCAACCCATTGCCAAATAATCTCCATTGGCCGATTGTGTATTTCTTAAATAAGCATTAGGACCAGTCCCATTAGAAGCTAGAGTTGTTGAAGAGGCGACATCAAGTCTTCCCGCAGGTGCTGTTGTCCCAATCCCAACATTCCCATTACCAAGTAAGGTTAAAATATCTGTCACTGCAGATCCTGTAGTCGTACTCAAAGAAAACTTCATAGCATTGTTAGCGGCAACTGTATTACTGTGAGATGTTTTGATAGAATGAGTATAACTTGCAGGGTATCCCGTAGCTGCAAACAGTAGCTGTGTTCCGTAGGTATCAACTCCCCCATACTCCATTTCCGTTGCGCCTTTCACATGAAAATGCGTTTGCGGAGTACTCGTTCCCACACCAACTCTACCGTCACTTAAAATGGTAATATTGTCTGCATTGTTTGTTCCTAAAATTAGGCTTCCTGCTTTCGTATTTTTCATCGTCATATCAAAGGCCGTTCCACTTTCATATCCAACAAAACCACTCATCGCGCTTAAGTTAGTACGGTCAGCATAAAACTCCAGCGATACTTCGTTTTTTGTTCCACCAGATCCTGAGGCCTGAGTCTTTAAACCAAGAATTCCTGAAGCATCTGTCGTACCATTGACTTGTTGGCCATAAACTTCAAGATTTCCTTCGTTCGTGATGTTCATTAATTTATCTGCTGCGGCAGGAGCTGCTGTACTCGTATTTCCTTTAGCAAACCAAAAACTTCCAGAAGCATCCATGTCATTGATAAAGTTCATCGTATCTACGGCCGCAGCGCCTGTTGTCTTCATCTGAAATCCAACGGCCCCAGTCCCTTCAACCGCAAGTTTTGCAGCTGGAGTAGTGGTTCCAATTCCAACATTTCCACCCTGAAAAACTGCCGAATAATTTGTTGTTCCACCTGTTGCATTGACGTTTAATCCAATATTCGTTGCAGTGGCCCCGTTCCATACTCCTGTACTATCTATACTTACGCCTGTCTTAATAATTGAAGCAGTTGATGAAGTTGCAGTATTACTTAAAGTATTTCCAATATAAGTTGCCGTCTTAGCACCAGAGGCCACGCTATGAAAATTTGACGTTGGGTTAGTTGTACCAATACCAATATTACCAACGTTACTAATTCGCATTCTTTCAGCTCTAGTAGATCCACTTGCAAAAACAATATTACTATTTCCTACAGACATCCCCATGTTGTTACTTGTAATACCGTTTACAGTTGCTCCAGAAAAGTTAACCCCAATCCACAATCCTCCAAAGCTTGAGTTTAGAAGTGAAAGTGCTGTTGTCCCAGAGGCCTGAACTGCGATAGTGTTACTTGTATCTGTAGTCGTACCGACTTCTAATCTATTTGAAGGTGAACTAACCCCGATTCCAACGTTATCTGTTCCGGAACGATAGATTTTTGTCCCATTTGCTTGCCATAATCCGGCCATTGTATCTACATACTGTTTATTAGCTACGTCTGTTCCAAGTATAGGGTCTAGTGTTCTTATAACCGCAGCACCATTAAAATCAAATGTCCCTGCTGAGACAGAATCCCCACCTTTATTTATAGGAGTAAATCCTAAGGCAGTTGTAACATCTCCTGAAGCAAGAGAACTCCATACCGAAGTATTGGCCCCTGTGGCCTTTAAAAATTTTCCGACATCTCCACCTACTGGTGAAGGTAGAAGAGCTGTTGGGATATCAATTGTTGGATTTCCAGCGACACCATCACCATTTGTGACAGTTACTCTGTTAGCAGTTCCTGCAATACTTCTTCCAACAAATGTATCAGCAGCTGTTTGAACAAGTATTCCGTTTGTGTTGTAACCAGCAAGTGCAGTCAAAGTTGCATCTGCCGCCTGCTTAGCATTTAATTGAGTTTGAATTGAAGATGTCACGCCATCAAGATAATTAAATTCAGTGTTATCAACTGCACCTGTTCCAAGTTTTGTTGCTGTAATATTAGCGCCAGCATTGATGTCGGCATTTACGATTGTCCCATCAGAAATTTCTGTAGATGAAACTGCAGCGTTACTTGCACCAAATGCAGTCCAAGATGTTCCATTACAGTATTCAACATTTGGAGTATTAAATCTCATGGCCCCAGCAATCGTTCCTGAACACGCAGTTGCGTCCATTGCGATACGAACTGATCCATTAACATCAAGTTTAGTTGCAGGAGATGTGACTCCAATCCCAACGTTACCAGCAGATGTAATTCTCATTTTTTCTGTAGATGCATTATCCTGAACAGTATGAAAGAGCATGCTTGTGTCTACATCAGTCGTTAAATTTGTTTGTGCATTCTCATACATCATTCCTAAATACCCAGCGGTATTCATCGTCCCATTAGTAGAAGACTCCATGATAAATTTTAAGTTACTACCAAAACCCGCCCCTGGCGCTGTACTATCTGCTCTTGCTCGAATGACTTCAATCGCTGGTTCATAGCCAGAGCTATTCGTTTTATTTTCACCGTTAAGACCTCCAACTCCACTGACTCCACTACTACTAACGATCCCTTTTTGAGAATGAGATGCAAATGCTCCATACACAGGATTATTAATATCCAATCCACCACCAATTGAAGCATTACTAGGAATGGCCAATCGCTGAGCAGTAGGTTCAGCAGTAAAGATGGTGTAATCAAACCAACTTGCTCCACTCCAATACCCAGACTTTAAACCAAATGTACTATTGGCAATCATACCAATTTCGCCACGGTAACCATTGTTACCAGCTTTGTCCTGGAATCCAATTGTCCCTTGCCCTGAAGTACTCGTAGAATCACTTCCTACGATACTAACGAGAGGACCAATTTTCGTTGTTGTATTTCGAGTGTAAGATGAAGCGGTAACATCATCTCCGATGACGACCATGCTATTATTTGATCTAAAAAAACTTGTCCCAGTCACATCTAGAGGTGCAGCTGGCGCTGCTGTCCCAATCCCAACGTTCCCACTTGCACGATAAATATCACTTCCATTTTTTGTCCATTGACCAAAACTTTCAAAATATTGTTTGTTAACAACATCTGTTGCAGCAATTGGATCATCTGCTCTTAAGGCCGAAGTACCACCAAAAACAAAAGTTCCAGAGGCAATCGT
>JBEIPV010000051.1:0-20861 GCA_040376855.1 Bacteriovorax sp. | reverse complement strand
TTAACTGAGTTAATTGGGATTGTTTCTCCAGACGATGTACTTAATTCAATCTTTGCGAATTTCTGCATAGGGAAATAGCCAATCGCCTCATTTTGTATTAGTTTCCAATTCTATTAAAACCTCAAAATGTTCTACGTGGAACAAAGTATATGAAAAATAATTTCGACGTTCTTATAATTGGTGGCGGACATGCTGGTTCAGAAGCCGCATGGATTTCATCGCAATTCGATCTATCGGTCGGACTCATTTCTGGTCCAGGTGCAACTCTCGCATCGACTCCATGTAATCCGGCGGTCGGCGGAGTAGGGAAAGGACAAGTCGTTCGAGAGATCGATGCCCTTGGTGGACTAATGGGAATTGTCGCAGACAAGGCCGGAATTCAGTACCGCACCTTGAATGAGTCAAAAGGTTTCGCCGTTCAGTCGACAAGAGTTCAAGTCGACAAAGAACTCTATACAAAATATGCAGAAGAGCTTTTATCTCAGAGAGAAAATCTTTCGATCATTCGTGAGATGGTAAAGTCTGTTAAAAAAGAAAATGATCTGTTCATCGTCGAGACAGAGTCGGGAAATGTGATCACTTCTAAAAAAGTCATCATCACGACTGGTACTTTCTTGGCCGGAAAGCTTCACACAGGTGAAGAGCAAAATGCAGGCGGAAGAGTAGAGTGTAAAGAGTCTGTTGGTCTGAATGACTTGCTCAAAGAAATTAAAACAACTCCAAATAGATTTAAAACCGGAACTCCTCCGAGAATTGATCGCAAAACGATTAACTATTCTGTGATGGAGCCGCAAGAAAGTGATTACACCACTAGAAACTTCCATTCTTTATCGGAACCATTCGAAAGAAGCTCAGAACAGGTCGCTTGTTACTTAACAAGGACAAATTCAGAGACTTTGTCGATAATTAGAGCAAATAAAGAGAGATCTCCCATCTTTAACGGACAAATCAAAGGTGTTGGACCAAGATATTGTCCTTCCATTGAGGATAAAGCTTTCAGATATACAGAAAAAGACGTTCACCATGTCTTCGTTGAACCAGAAGGACTGAATCTAGAGACGATTTATCCCAATGGAGTTTCAACTTCGCTACCAAAAGATGTCCAAGAAGCCTTCATTCGCACTATTTCAGGACTAGAAAACGCAGAAATCCTCGTTCATGGATACGCTGTTGAGTATGATGTTGTCGATACTTCAGAATTATCGAGACTGATGGAGTATAAATCTATTCCAGGACTCTTCTTTGCGGGACAAGTTTGTGGGACTTCTGGATATGAAGAAGCAGCAGGGCAGGGAATTATCGCTGGAATTAATGCTTCTTTAGCACTTTCAGGGAAAGAACCACTCATTTTAGATAGAAATGACTCTTATATTGGAGTTATGGTCGAAGATTTAGTCACAAATAAGCGTGATGAACCTTATAGACTCTTTACTGCGAGATCGGAAAACCGTCTTTACGTAAGAGAAGATAATACAATCCAAAGAATGAATAAATACAGAAAAGCTCTTGGATTGAACACAAAACTAGATTTTTACCAAGAAAGTATCCTTGATGAAGTAGAAATCCTGGAAAAACTCATCGAAGAGACGATGTATTACGCAACAACGCCTTCGAACAAGGTTTATTTCGCTGAAAAGGAATACGGGACTCTTGAAAACAACATAAGTCTGAAAGAACTTCTTCGTCGTCCAAATTTAAACCCAGTAAAAGTCCTTGAGGCCGAATGTTTAAAAGTAGGGGCGAGTTTTAATCTGGATGTTATCAGAACAGTGGCGATCGCCGCGAAGTACGAAGGCTATATCGATAGAGCAGTTATTGAAAGTGAAAAGATAAATAGAATGAGCAAGAAGAGAATCGACTGGGAAATCCTGGCTGATTCAAAAAATATCTCTTTTGAATGTAAATTAAGAATTAAGCAGATTAGGCCGGAAACTTTCGGTCAATTACAACGAATTGAAGGAATCAGACCCGCTACCCTAGCATACGTGGCCGGAAACCTGGTTTAGGACAAAAAATGAAAGAATTCGCTAAAAAGTACCTCGATTTATTAACCGGTGAATTTGCCGGGATCAATTTAACAAGAATTGAGTCTCCTGAAGATTTTTACAATAAACAGATTATTGATTCGGTCATGCCAATGACTGAGAGTAAAGTTTTTAAGAACTGTCTGGAAAAAACCAAATTGATGGTGGACGTTGGATTCGGTGGGGGGTTTCCCATCCTTCCTTTGGCCTTCCAAAATCCGGACGTAAAATTTATTGGAATGGACGCACGTGCAAAAAAAGCGCAGGTCGTTCAAAAGATCGCGGACAGGCTTGGTCTTAGCAACGCAAAACTAAAACATCAAAGATTAGAGTTTGTGGACTTTGATGTCGACACCATGATTACTTTTAAGGCCGTCGGAAAAGTCCAAGATTTTCTACCGATGATCCGCACAGAAAAAACTGTATACGTCTTCTTCTATAAAGGACCAAACTTTTACGAACTAGAAGATATCGAAGAACTTCTGGAAAAAAACTGGGAACTTATTGAAGAGAAATCATACGACGTTCCAGGAACTGAAGGACGCGTCTTGTTAGGTTTCAAGAATAGAAAAGTTCTACGTGGAACAATGGTTACTGAAAAAATTATTAAATTTTCATCGTTACTTTAAATATAAAAAAAGATATATTTGAGCCTTAAATAGTCAAAAAGGGGTACCATAAATGGCTAAAATTATTGCTATGATGAACCAAAAAGGGGGAGTCGGTAAGACTACTTCTTCAGTTAATCTTGCAGCGTGTCTAGCAGTAGCCGAGAAAAGAACTCTACTAATCGACCTGGATCCACAAGGAAACGGAAGTCTTAGTATTGGTCTGGCGAAAGAAACATTCGCGGCTAAGAATATTTACCACGCTCTTATTGGGCAAATCGATTTGAAAGAGGCAATTTACGAGAGTGAATTACCATTTTTTCATATTTGTCCTTCTGATAACAACCTTTCAGGTGCAGAAATTGAACTTGTTTCATTGTTTGCTCGTGAATCAAAACTAAAAACGGCATTTCAATCAGTAGATAAAGATTACGATTATATTATTATTGATTGTCCTCCGTCGCTTGGGCTTTTAACAGTGAACGCACTAAACGCTGCTCACTCTTATATCGTTCCAATGCAAACTGAATATTTAGCAATGGAAGGTCTAGCGCAGTTATTAAATACTGTTCGTCTGATTAGAACATCACTAAATCCAAATCTAGAATTAGATGGAATTCTTCTTACTATGTACGACTCACGCTCGGGTCTTCATAAGCAAGTTGCTACAGAAATCAAAACGCATTTTGGTGACGTTGTTTTCAAAACAATTATTCCAAGAAACGTAAAGCTTGCTGAGTGTCCTTCATTCGGAAAACCAATCATTCTTTACGATATTGAATCAAAAGGCAGTGAAGCCTATTTAGCATTGGCCAAGGAAATTATTCTGAAGGAGCGTTTCAAAGGAAATGTTGAAGCACCTAAAGAGAGTGGGTCACCAAAAGTTACGGAAGATGTATTGATGAATTCAATTCCGGATTTATCGAAGATCAACCCTGCAGATGAACCACCTGTTTTTGAGCAATAGGCTCTAAGGAAATTTTATGGCTAAGAAACTCGCTTTAGGAAAAGGAATCGCATCACTACTTCACGATGCAGCTCCAGCTACTGTTATTAATCAAACTTATAATTCTCACTACGGGAGCAATGATCAACAAGCACCAGCTGCTCCAGTAGAAAAAGAAATTGAGATCAGATACGAAAACACTCCGCTCCTGGTAAATGTTGGATCAATTAAAACAAATCCAAATCAACCAAGAAAAATTTTCAAGGAGAAAGACCTTGAAGAACTTGCAGAGTCTATTAGAGAAAACGGAATTATCCAGCCGCTAATCGTTGCTGAATTAGAAAACGGTGAATACGAACTAGTGGCCGGTGAACGCCGTCTACGTGCTTCGAAAAAAATCGGATTAGAACAAGTTCCAGTTGTCGTGAAGAGAGCGACTGATCGTGAAAAGATGATCATGTCGATTATCGAAAACGTTCAACGTTCAGACTTAAACTGTGTTGAAGAAGCATTGGCTTATTATCAACTAATGAACGAATACAAATTAACTCAAGAAGATGTTGCAAAGAAGCTTGGAAAAGAGCGCTCGACTGTAGCGAACTTTTTAAGAGTACTAAACCTTCCTCGTCCAGTAATTGATTTACTTCAAAAGGAAATGCTTTCGTTTGGACACGCTAAAATTTTAGCCGCTGTTAAAGAGCGTGAGGACGCCACTAGACTCGCAAACGAAGCCGTTGCTAAGTCTTGGTCAGTTCGCGAGCTAGAACAGGCCATAAAGGCTAAAAAACCGCTTAAAGAAAGCGCGGGAAGAACAAATCCATTTTTCGAAGAGAAACTTGACCAATTTAGAAAGACTCTTGAGCAAAAAACTGGGTACCACTTCGCTTTATCGAGTGGTAAAAATGGATCTGGATCAATCGCTCTTAAATTTTCGAATGAGGCAGAATTTAACGATATTTATGAATTCCTACTTTCGAAATAGAATAGAGAGAAGAGAACACAATTTTTTATAAATAAGTGGTCCTACGGGACCACTTTTTATTTGAGGACTAGTTATGGAAAGACGCCGCGGAGAAGTTTCAGCGATTATTGAAGAGGGTTGTAAGTTTGAAGGAAACCTTTCTTTCAATGGGACTGCGCGAATCGCGGGGATCGTTAACGGTTCAGTTTTTTCAAACGACACGGTGGTCATATCTGAGGGCGCAATTATTAACGCCGATATTAACGCAAACATTATTATTATAGCCGGCTCCGTCAAAGGAAATATTAAGGCCAGCTCTCGAGTAGAAATATTGAAGCCTGCGCGATTTGAAGGGATTATCACGACTCCAAGTTTAATTGTTGAGGAAGGCGTTATTTTCCACGGAACCACTAAGATGCGTGACAAGAAAAATACTCAAACTTAACACGCGTCAAATATCCTGAATCTCTAAAATTCTTTGACAAAAACCCCATGAACTATTATCTATTAGTGGAAAAAAAAAGTTCACTCAATTCAATAAATTTTTTATTGCGAAAAAGAAAACGGGGTTTTCAAAACCATGAATACAATTGTCACTATTCTTAACTCACTTAAGATCGATCAAACGTTCCTAATCCAATTTGTTATTTTCGTCGTATTCTTCAATATCATTGCACCTGTTTTATTCAAGAGACTGCAAGAAGTTTTAGACCTACGTGAAAGTAAAACAACTAAGCTTGATTCTCACGCTAACCACGTTTACAAACAAGCCGACGATCTAGCTGTTCAATACAAAGCTTCAATCGAAAAAACTCACACAGATTCTCAAGCTGTAGCATCAAAGAAAAAATCTGATGTTCTTGCAAAAGAAAGAGCAGTGTTTGTTAGTGCAGAAGAAAAAATGACTAGCGAATACGAAGGGAAGAGATCTTCTCTTTTAAAAGACATTGCTGATAAGAGAGCTGTTGTTCTTGCTGAAGCAGAAAAATTATCAAACACACTTGTAGAAAAATTAACTAAATAAGGGATTAAATGAAAGCACTGGCTAAATATTCATTTATGTTCATCGCACTTACTGCAACTGCATACGCAGCAGGTGATGGCGCTCACCATGAACCATCAATTAAAGATCTTATGTACCCAGCAATCAACTTTGCTGTTCTAGCTGGATTCCTAATCTGGAAATTAAAAAAACCAGTTAGTGATATGTTCACTAAGCAAGCAACAGAAGTTGAGAGCCTGATGAACTCAGCAGCTCAAAAAAACAAAGATGCAGAAGAGCGTTTAAAAACTCTTACAGCAAAAATGGCCAACCTGAATGCTGAACTTGCAAAAATCCAAAGTGACTATGAATCTGACGTAGCCAGCTTCACAGCAGCTACTTCTGCAGAAACTCAAGCGACAATCGCAAGAACTCAAAGAGATCTTGTAAGCAAGCTTGAAGGTGAGAAGAATGAATTAGTTGAAAAACTAAACGAAGAACTTCTTAACAACGTAATTGCTAAAACTCAGCAAACAATTAGTGGAAACAGCGACATGAAAAAACGCGCGACTACTAATATTGTTTCAGGATTAAGATAAGGCCCATATGAAAGAACAAATTATTGCTAAAGCTTACGCACAATCAATTGTTGAACTTGGAGTTGAGTTAAAGTTAGATCTAGTATCTGACCTTACAAAGCTAACTGAAGTTATCAATAAAAATAACGATCTTGAAACTGTGCTTTTCCTTGATGTTTTTACAGCAGATGAAAAGCTTGCTGTTTTAAACGATGTCATGAAAAAACTTGGTTTAAACCAAATGACAATCAACTTCATGCAGTTCCTGGTTCAAGAGCAAAGACTTGGTTTAATGCCAATGATCTTCAAAAACGTTATCGTTATCGACGATCACAATAAAGGATTTCTTCGTGGAACAATCGAAGGATCTGAAGAATCAATTCCAGCTGACGTTAAGGAAAAACTTAAGTCTTACCTTCAAACGAAGCTTGGAAGAGAGCCTATTCTTGAATACAAAAAAAGTGGAAACGTAACAGCGGGATACAGAGTAACTGTTGAAGATCTTCAGTTAGATGCATCTCTTGAAAATCAATTAGAGCAATTTAAAGACAGTGTTTTAAATTCATAATAGCCCAATAAAAAGGACTAAGAGGTAAAAAATGGCAATGAATCCAGAAGAGATTACAAGTATTATCAAAGAAAGAATCTCAAACTTTCAAACTAGACTTCAAGTAGATGAAGTTGGAACTGTATTAACTGTTGGGGACGGGATCGCGAGAGCTTTCGGTCTTAAAAACGTAATGAACGGTGAGCTTGTTGAGTTCGAATCGGGCACAACAGGAATGGTTCTTAACTTAGAAACTAATAACGTTGGTATCGCCATTCTTGGGGAAGATACACAAATTAAAGAAGGTTCTTCTGTAAAGAGAACTGAAAAAATCGTTGCTGTAAAAGTTGGTGACGCTCTTCTAGGAAGAGTTGTAAACGCAATTGGAGAGCCGATCGACGGTTTAGGTGAAATCAAGTCTAACGAAACACGCGTTGTTGAGTTAAAGGCTCCAGGTATCATCGCTCGTAAATCAGTTCACGAACCACTTCAAACTGGTCTTAAAGCAATCGACTCTATGATTCCAATCGGACGTGGTCAGCGCGAGCTTATCATTGGTGACCGTAAGACTGGTAAAACAGCAATCGCTATCGATACAATCATCAACCAAAAAGGTAAAAACGTTGTTTGCGTTTACGTAGCTATTGGACAAAAACAATCTACAGTAAGACAAGTACAACAAAAACTTAAAGAAGCGGGTGCTCTAGAGTACACAATCATCGTTTCTGCTACAGCTTCAGCTTCTGCTCCAATGCAGTTCCTTGCTCCATACACTGGTTGTACAATGGGTGAGTACTACAGAGACAGTGGTCGTCACGCAGTTATCGTTTATGACGATTTAACTAAGCAAGCACAAGCATACCGTCAAATGTCACTTCTTCTTCGTCGTCCACCAGGACGTGAAGCATTCCCAGGGGACGTTTTCTTCCTTCACTCAAGACTTCTTGAGCGTGGATGTAAGCTAAACGACGAACTAGGAAATGGATCTTTAACTGCACTTCCGATCATCGAAACTCAAGAAGGTGACGTTTCTGCATACATTCCTACAAACGTAATTTCGATTACTGATGGCCAGATCTTCCTAGAGTCTGATTTATTCAACTCTGGTATCCGTCCAGCTGTAAACGTTGGTCTATCTGTATCTCGCGTAGGTGGATCTGCTCAAATTAAAGCTATGAAAAAAGTAGCTGGTACACTTCGTCTAGACCTTGCTCAGTACCGTGAACTTGCGGCTTTCGCAGCTTTCGGATCTGACCTTGATGAAGCTACTAAGAGACAGCTAAACAGAGGTGAGAGACTAGTTGAACTTCTAAAACAAGATAACTACGCACCGGTTGATGTTATTGACCAAGCTGTAGCAATTCTTGTTGCAACTAAAGGTTTATTAGACGTTGTTCCTACAGCAAAAGTTAGAACAGCTGAAAAAGATATCCTTGAATTTTTACACTCAAGACATGCTGACGTTATGACTGATATTTCTAATGTAAAAGAAATTAAAGCTGATAACGAAACTAAGATTCTTGAAGCTGTTAAAGGTTTCTTAGCTACAAAAAAATACTAAGAAAAAGAATTAGGAATATAAACCATGGCGAATATTAAAGAGCTGAAAAAGAAAATTAAAAGTACGAAGAGTACTTCTAAAATTACACAAGCTATGAAGCTTGTTTCGGCCGCAAAATTAGCTAAGGCTCAGAACAATATTTTGAACTCACGTCCATACGCACGTGAGCTTGAAGATACAATTAAAACAGTATCTGCATTAGTTCAGGATTATGATCATGAGTTTTTGAATGAGAAAAAAGATAACAACAAAGCTGTGCTTTTAGTTATCTCTTCAGACAAAGGGCTTTGCGGATCGTACAACTCTCAGCTTGCTAAAAAAGTAAAAAGATTTTTAGAAGAAACAAATCTTGATGTGAAGTTAATCTTCATCGGGAAAAAAGTTAGAGATCTATTAGCTTCTGATTTTAACAAAGGGAAAACATACTCTTTCGTTAAAAGTGAACCAACATTCATGGAAATGGAGCAAGTTGGAGTGGAGCTATCTGAGTTATTTAAGACTGGAGAAGTTGGGCACGTATTCGTAGCTTTCAACCACTTCATTTCGGCGATCGCTTTTGATCCGACAGTAAAACAATTACTGCCGTTAACTTTAGATACTGCTGAAAAAGAAACACTAAAAGAAAAGTTTCCATTTGATTTCAAGTACGACCCAAGTGCGACTGAAATCTTAAACACACTTATCCCTCAAACGTACATCAGCACACTTTACACTGCTCTTTTAGATGCAGTAGCGGCTGAGCACGGATCGAGAATGAGTGCAATGGACTCAGCTTCTTCGAACTGTAAAAAAGCAATTAGAACGTTATCAATAAAAATGAATAAACTGAGACAAGCAGCGATTACAACAGAATTATCTGAAGTAGTGTCTGGTGCTGAGTCACTGAACGGTTAAGGGGATCACCAATGTCTGAAAATTATGGTGTTGTAAAACAAGTAATGGGGCCCGTTCTAGACGTAGAATTTTCTAATGGAAAAATTCCTGCGATCTATAACGCTCTAAAGTTAACTAACAAAACGATCTCGAAAGATGAGTGGAATTTAACTGTTGAGGTTTCTCAGCACTTAGGTGACAACATGGTTCGTTGTATCGCTATGGACTCGACTGAAGGTCTTGCTCGTGGACTAAAAGTTCTCGATACAGGTAGACCAATTCAAGCTCCAGTTGGGAAAGAGTGTCTAGGAAGAATCACTAACGTAATTGGAGAGCCGGTTGATGAAGCTGGTCCAATCAACGCTAAGAAAACTTACGACATCCACAGACCAGCTCCTGGGTTCGATAAGCAATCTACAAAACTAGAGCAGTTCTATACAGGGATTAAAGTAATCGACCTTCTAGCTCCATACGTTCGCGGTGGAAAGATTGGTCTATTCGGTGGTGCCGGTGTAGGTAAGACAGTTCTAATTCAAGAGTTAATTAACAACATCGCTACTGAGCACGGTGGATACTCTGTATTCGCAGGTGTAGGTGAGCGTACTCGTGAAGGTAACGACTTATTCCACGAAATGACGGAGTCTGGAGTTATCGCGAAAACTGCACTGGTTTTCGGTCAAATGAATGAGCCACCTGGAGCTCGTGCACGTGTTGCTTTAACTGGTCTTTCAATGGCGGAATACTTCCGTGATGAAGAAAACCAAGACGTACTATTTTTCGTAGATAACATCTTCCGCTTTACTCAAGCAGGGTCTGAAGTATCAGCTCTTCTTGGACGTATTCCTTCAGCAGTAGGTTACCAGCCAACTCTAGGGACGGAAATGGGAGCTATGCAGGAACGTATTACATCTACACTTAACGGTTCGATTACATCTATCCAAGCTGTATACGTTCCTGCGGATGACTATACCGATCCAGCTCCAGCTACTACGTTTGCCCACTTAGATGCAACGACAGAACTTTCAAGACAGATTGCTGAGCTTGGAATTTACCCAGCGGTAGATCCACTTTCATCATCGTCTTCAATTCTTACTCCAGCTATCGTTGGGGAAGAACACTATAACACTGCTCGCGGAGTTCAGAAGATTCTTCAAAAGTATAAAGAACTTCAAGACATCATCGCGATCCTTGGTATGGATGAACTTTCTGAAGAAGATAAGTTAATCGTTGGACGTGCTAGAAAGGTACAAAAATTCCTTTCTCAACCGTTCTTCGTAGCTGAGCAGTTTACTGGGTTAAAAGGTAAATTCGTTAAGATCGAAGATACTATTAAAGCATTCCAGGCCATCCTTAATGGTGAAGTTGATGAATTACCAGAGCAAGCTTTCTACCTAGTTGGTGGACTTGATATGGTTTACGAAAAAGCTGCACAAATTAAAGCTGGAAAATAATTAACTTAGGTAACTAAAGATGAAATATTATACAGTTGATATTCTTACGCCATCTAAGATTATTGCAAAGGCAATCCCGGCCGAATCGTTGCTAATCCCAACGGTTCGCGGGCAAATCAACGTTCTAGAAAACCATACTCACATCGTTACAAAACTAGCGACGGGTGTATTAACGGTTTTCGGTGGACCTGATTATGCTGATAGAAACTTCCTGGTTTCGTCAGGTGTTTGTAAAATTTTAGAAAACAAAGTCGTTATCCTTGCTAATACTGCAGAAGAAAGCACGGAAGTTAACGTTGAAAGAGCAAAACTATCTCTTCAAAACGCAGAAGACAGACTGAAAAACACAGAAGGTCTTTCAATTGAAGAAGTAGACGAATACGTTCAAAAAGCTGAAAGAGCTAGATTACGTATCCAACTTGCTACTTTTACCAGATCTCACTAATCTTTTTACTGAGTACTCACGGTTTTTTGGCCTTGAGTACTCAGTTTCTACTAGGCAAATCTCTCTCAATCCTTGCAACTGATTTAAACCCATTTAAACTTTAACAATAACTATGATGAACAAATCACTTTTTGTTAAAACGTTTACGTGCCTTTTTACGACTACATTAGTGGTAGGCGCCCTTACGTATTCATCTGATAGATTTGAGCCTAAAAAAGTCGATTTCTCAGCGTTTAGAAACGCCTCAGCTAACATCCAGTACATTACTCAGAAAACTGCAATCAAAGAAGATGTTGTCGTGGCCGATGTGACTGGTGGAATCGTTAAATCGATCGAAAAAGAAGTCAAAAGCAAAATCCTTCGCACTCGTTATGCCATTGTTCCTAAAAAAGTTGTCATTGCTCGCTCAGTGATCGCAAAAAACTGGAACGATATTAGGCCAGAAATTGCAGCGGTTGAGATGAAGATTGAAGATCGTAAGATGAACTCAATCTCATCAGATGAGTCGACTTCTGAAATTAACAATAAAGAACTTATTAAACTTTATGGATATGAAGTGGAATCACTTCAATATGAAACTTTTGCTAATACAGTTATTGCAGCAGTTGAAGTTCAAGAGCCGGTAGCGACAGAAGTTGTTGGTGTATCTGAAGCTGCTTCAAAACAAGAAATTGTAAAAGAAGATGCCGTTAATGTGGCACAAGCTTCAACTAAGACAAATATTGTTGAAGAGATCGTTGTTGATACAGCGATGAAAGAAGAAATCGCTCGCGCTGAAGTCGCAACAAAAGAAAACGCAGTTAATGATGAACTGGTTATGTTTGACTACTCAGCAAACGCAGAAGCAGAAGTTGTAACTAATGAAGCTCCAAAATATAAAAAAATCTTTGATGCTCCTATTTCTGATTCAGTAAAAAATGCAATCGAAAGAGCTGTTCATAAATCTCCTAAAATGGCGATGAATACTCAGACAGACGTTCCTTCAAAAAGAATTGCCTCTTCTATAGAGACAACGACTGAGGCAAGCGCATTAGAAGAAGCAATGGCCGATGAAGACAACCTGGTTTTTGACTACTCAACAAAAACTCAAGCTGCAGTTACAAAATCTGTTAAGCAAACGACAGCTGAAGCAGTGTCAGCTTTTATGGCCGCTGCAGATGAAACTCCAGTTTCTCAAATCGACTTCACAATTAAAGCTCGCGAGATCAACCTGAGTACTCAGAAAACTCGTCAGGCCTTTGGATTCGAATTTGTTCCAGACTATGACAGAGCAGAAAGAATGGATGATCAGGCCTCTGGAGAAATTAAACTTGGATACTCACTTTCTGGAGACGTGGCGACGATGACGGGTGTTGTTCAAGCACATGGATTAATCCCGACAAGAGTTGAATTAAATATTCTTACTAAAGGAATGAATATCCCTCTTTTAAGTGAAGTGGGTATTCAAAAGTTTTTATCAAAAAAACAAACTGAAGTGACTGGGAATCTTTTAATGGTTGCAGTTGACCCAAGCATTACAGATGTAGAAATTGATTCTGATTATCAATATAAGTTATTCTTCTCAGACAAGTTTAAAATGCTTGAGACTAAAGAGAATGCATCTTACATCTTATTTTTAGGTGTGAAGACAGGAAATACTCTTCTTAGATACCTTCTAGAGAATAAAGAAAGTGCTCAAAAAATCGTTTATGTTGGTGATGGGGAAATGTACTTTGAAGACCCGGACTTCGTGAGTACTCAAAGAGAGATTTATACTTTTACGACAAGAAGTCTATTGGGGAAAAAAGTAAAAGAACTAAATATCAACGGAACAGATGTCTCTTTCTTTGGAACAAAAGTGACAGCAAAGAAAAAAGCATTAAATGCTTATGAAATTAAAGTTCCTGAACTTGTGGATAACTCGAGAAAATACCTAGAGTTCAAACACACAGGATCGAGTTTGTTCGTCGGAACAAAAAATACAAAAGATATCGAAATCCCAGGTAACGATTTTATCGCTAGAGTTATGCAGGCCAATCAGTTAAGTGAGCTTGGTGAGCGTTGTATGGTGCAATTAAACCTTACAAAAGACATTAGAGATATCAAAGTAAGTGGAAAAAACAGATCTGGTGAAATGTTTGCTGAAACAAGCTTTCTTGATAACGATGGAAACTTCTCTCGCGATAACTCAGAATTAGCAGAAAAAGTCTTTGTAACTGGAGATCTTGAAGGGATATTCAGTGTTCGTCTTGACTATGCTGATGGCTCTACAGACTTCCTAAAAACCTTCTGTTCGGAAGGGTCTTATTTAATCGAACAACTTTAAGCAGTTAAACTGTCTAAAGTTTAGACACCCCCTAAGCATTTTTATAGAGCTCCGTATTTCATCCTGAAATTGGTTTAGAATCGTAAAAAACTAACCACCACGGAGATCACATGAAATCACTTCTTGTACTTTTAGCACTAACTGTATCTGTAACTGCAATGGCGAAAGATGACAGAGATGGAAGATATACAAAAAATGATGGTGATACGATTATTAGAATTGAAGTAGGAAATGATAGAGATACAGATTCTCGTCAAATGATGAGAAGAATGGTTCAACTTGAGAGAGCTGTTCGTGAATTACAAAATAGAGTTTATGATTTAGAAGACGATTCGAGACCACAAACTCGTGAAGTAAAAGTTTATACATGTGTGTTACCAACAAGTTTTGATGGAACATTTATTGGAAAAGGATCAACTGAAATTGAAGCGAAGGCCGAAGCAAGTAGAGCTTGTGAAAGAGCTGGAGCACCTTTTTGTGGTGTAAATAGAGTTTCAAAATGTGAATCATCAATTGAAGTTGTGAGAAGATAAAAATTAATTATTGCGGAGGTGGTGCCCTAACACTACTTCCGCTATTCTAATTTCTTAAAAACTTCCAACGTCTTCTTATAACCCGCCGTCATAATATACTTTGCTTTGTTTGGGTCTAACGAAAATGAGTTAGTGAAAAATAACTTATAGTGAGAATGATCTGGATAAATATCAATAAACTTAACGTTAGGGTTATAGTTCATTTTACGCTCTAAAATAGATGTAATCTTCGTTCTATCTTTCGTGCTGAAATTTTGCGAGGCCATATAATCATTAACAGTATCAATAATGTCTTTAGCTAAAATATTATGGCTTCTTGAAGCTACAATTTTCTTTTGAATCATCAAATAAATGGCCTGCATACAAATGGCAGGAATCCCAAAGTTAATCAAAGATCCAATTTCGTCATGGTAGTGGTATGGAGTGTGAGTCCATGAGCTGATGACGTAATCACATTTATTATCAACAGCAACGTGAGTTGAGAGAGTCTCTCTGATTTCGCCGTCAATATAGTAGTCTGTTTGTGATGTACGCGGGTTTTTAATTGGGAATGGAGCATAGAAGGGTGGAACGCTCATACTGGCCGAAACGGCCAGAGAAACATCGACACCAGTATAATATTCAGCAGTCGAATCGTGGATCGGACTTGGATAATTGTATTTTCCAAAAATAACTTTTCTCGAGTGATCGAGTTGAGTCGCAACAACAAACATATCAGCAGCGTACTCATTAAAAGACTGAGAGAGAATCACGTTTTTTTGCATGTACTGGTTTAGGCCCTCAGTAGAAAACAAGCCAGACAGAGATAAAAGTGGTTTAGACATTTGTTTAATGAGAGATGGAAAACCTTCAAGTGGATTATAAAAATCGAAGTTGAAAGGATTCTTCATCGGCATTTTGCGCGATAACATGTCTGCGTATGTAACAGGCTTCAACGAAGTCTGAGCATTTTTGCGATTAATAGTGGCATCAATGACGTCAATGGGGCGAAAGCCAGAAGCAAAATAGAGATTGATTAATGAACCAGCACTTGATCCAACATAAGTTGAAATCTCATAATCAACATCACTCGGTGACTTATTATGTTTTAAAACAAACCCCAATTCTTCTAAGGCAAGAGCAACGCCCAAATGCCAGGAAGCTGCTTTAACAACTCCACCAGAGAGAACTAAGGCTGTCTTTTTATTCTTGAATTGGCTTAAATCAACGTCGTGGTACATGTTAATAGGATAACACCGCTTTCTAAAATGTGAGAATTAAATAAATACCGAAGCAAATTGCACGGATTATTTTTTTTTCAACCAAAGTCCCAATCTAAGATAGAATATGAGTACTCATCAATGGAGAAGAATCATGAATCAAGATGGAATTTGGTTATCAATTCTCGACTACGCCAATGTGAAGAAGACTTCAATTTCTACCATTCGCCGCTCAATTAAGTCGGGTCATATTAAATTTAAAGAAGAAAATGGAAAGTATTTTATCTGGACCAAGGAAATTGCGGTTGAGAAGGTTGAGCTGTCTTTAAAGATGGAAAACGAATTCTTGAAAAGAAGAAACCGTGAATTAGAAGAAGAAATTAACGACCTGAAGATGCTTATGCAGGTTTATGAATCTAATTTTGCTAAAGATGAACTTCCACCATTGCCTGAGATTGAACTATGAAAAAATTATTACTTATTGGACTTTTCGCCTTCTCAGCTAATCTTTTTGCTTCAGAATCAATGAGACATTGTATGCTTCTTCCGGTTACGGATGGGGCCGATAATAAAGTTGGATTTAGAGTTTTTGAAGATATTGAAAGTTATATTAAAGACGGGACTTGGTGTACTTATAAATCAAATTCAGAGTTGATTAACATCCTGGGACAATATTCAAAGACACTTGAAGGGCATCTTTCAAACAAAGATGTTTTAAAAGTTGTGGCAGATAAAACTAAGGCGGGAACTTTAATCAGGATTTCACTGGCCCTTGGTGCAAGTGCAACTGAAGTGAAAGTAGAAATCATCGGCGAAAACGGTGAAGACAAGTATTTTAAAGAACAAACTCAACTTAAGTCGACAGACCCGACTGTCATCTCTCAGACAGTAAAAAACTGGCTGGATATTTATGAAAAGACGATTCCCTACAATGGAAGAGTTAAAGGCGTTTTAGGGGACCAGTTTACAATTGATATTGGAAAAAAATCACAGATTTTTAATGGAAGTGAAATTGTTATTGAAAGGCCTACGTCGAAAAGACAACATCCACTTTTAAAAGAAATTATTGATTACCAATCAGAAAAGATTGCAGAGGCGCGCGTATTTGATGTCGGAGAAACTCAAGCTCAGGCAAAAGTTATTAGTTATGAAGGTAACAAAAAATTAAAAATCGAAGACTGGGTAAAAGTTAGATCAGTCGAATCAAGAAAAGTCGTTGAACAAGTGGCCTATGGTGATAAGGCCGACAATGAGTTTGGAAAACTAGGATCGATTGGAATTTTTCTCAATGTGGGAAGTGGATCTATTACAAAAAGCACGACTAGTGAAAAATCTATGAGTGGAATGATGCTTGGTGGAGACATTGAAGCAGAATTATGGGCGACAAGAAATTTCTGGGGTGGATTGGATTTTGGTAAAAAGTTTGGAAGTTATAAAAAAGATCAGGGAACTTTTTCAAGCGAAAGCAACACAACGGACAATACAGCATTACGAGTAAAACTTGGTTATAAATATCTTCCGTTAGGATTTTTCTATGGGCCACAAATTGACGTCTACGGTGGATATGGAAGTTATACGTACGGAATGACTACAAATACAGCAGATGGATTTACTGAGTTTAAATTTAGTGGGTTTTTACTTGGTGCAAGAGGAAGTATCCCTGTTTACGAAGCAACCAGAATGTATCTGTTGATTGATTTTCTTCTAACGTCGAAATATGAAGAAAAAATCCGCGTGCATGGTTCAGATGACTCGAGTTCAAATTATAGATTAGAGTTTGGTGGACAATATGCGTATGAAACGAACATCACTTTAACTGGTGGTTTACAGATTTTATCGAATAAAGCTTCCTTCAAAGGGACGACAAAAGAAGAGCAATTTAAAGATACATCTGCTAAAGTAGGAGCGGTTTTCACTTTTTAATCCATTGGGGTTTTTAAATGAGTCGCATCCAGACACTCGAAAAAGAAATTATAAAAAATAAGGCGCTCTACTATCAAGGGCGCCCCGAAATATCAGACAGCGCTTATGATCAGCTGGAAGAAGAACTTAGAAAGTTAGATCCTAAAAATCCAACATTACAGATTGTCGGTACAACCACTTCAGCAAGTGACAAAGTTAAGCATGATAAAAAAATGCTTTCCCTTGAAAAGACTTACGTGGTTGAAGACCTAATGTCGTGGAAAGGCAACGAAGACGTCTTGAGCACAATGAAGCTCGATGGGATTAGTTGTTCGATCATTTATCAAGATGGAGAATTGACTCTGGCAAAAACCAGAGGAGATGGATCTTTCGGAGAGAACATAACAAAAAAAGTTATGTGGATAAGTAACGTTCCAAAGTTAATAAATGAAAAAAATAAAGTCGAAATCAGAGGTGAGCTTTTCTGTGACGAAAAAAGCTTTTTTGATTTATCCAATGAGATGACTTCAATTGGCCTTGAGAAGCCAACTAGCCAAAGAAATATTGTCGCTGGTTTAATGGGAAGAAAAGATAATCTAGAGCTTTGCCGTTATATTAAATTTATGGCCTTTGATTATTTAAGTGATGAAAGGCTGGAAACAGAAGATCAAAAATTTAAAATCTTAACTGATTTTGGCTTTTTAATTCCTGATGTAGAAATTCATAAGACGAAAGAAAGTATCCAGGATGTTATTTTAAAGGCGCGCGATTTTATGTCGGAAGGGGATTATCAAATTGATGGTCTCGTTTTCACATTCAATAAAATGGCCCTGCATGAAGAGATGGGTGAAACTTCACATCACCCTCGCTACAAAATGGCCTTCAAGTTCCAAGGTGAATCAAAAAATACAATTTTAAAAGAGATCATCTGGTCAGTGTCTAGAAATGGTATTCTCACACCAGTTGGTGATGTAGAGCCGGTAGAGCTCTCTGGTGCGATGATTTCACGAGTGACCCTTCACAATTACGGAATGGTTGCTGCCAATAATTTAAAGGCCGGTGACGTCATTGAAATTATCCGTTCAGGTGAAGTTATTCCCAAATTTCTTTCTGTAGTGACTCCTTCAAACAATAGGTTTGTGATTCCTGACTGTTGCCCAAGTTGTGAGTCAAAAGTTGAGATCGTAGATATCAGACTTTTCTGCAAGAACGACAATTGTCCGGGTAAAAACAAAGAGATCATTCTGAACTTTATTCAGAAGATTGGCATTGATGATTTAAGTGGGAAACGTCTGGATGAATTGATTAATGCAAAATTAGTTAAAACCATCCCTGATCTTTACCGTCTTGAAGCTTCCGACTTAATGAAGATTGATAAAGTAAAAGATAAGTTAAGCAATAAGCTTATTGAATCGATTCAAAAAACGAAGAATGTGGATCTGATCACTTTTTTAGCAGCACTTGGGATTTCAGGTGGGGCCTTCAATAAGTGTGAAAAAATTGTGCGTGCTGGATTTGATAGTATTACAAAAATTAAGAATCTAAGTATTGAGCAATTGATGAAAGTAGAATCTTTTGCTGATAAATCTGCGACAGATTTTTTATCATCTTTAAGAGAAAAGTTAGATATGATCGACGAGTTAGTCGAACTTGGTTTTGAATTTACAGTTGAAGAAACGCGTGAAACGGCCGTGACTGGAAAGAAGATTTGTATTACGGGAGCTTTATCAGAAAAGCGTCCGGTAGTTGAAGATATGATTAGAGCGGGCGGCGGAATTGTGGTTTCATCCGTTTCTAAAAATACAGATATCCTGGTTACAAATGAAACTGATCCTACTTCGAGTAAGTTTAAAAAGGCCTTAGAACTAAAAATTAAAATCATCACTGAAGCTGAACTGCTGAGTCTTTTAGCATAGGAAGAATCCATGGCCAAAAAAATAAGTACCTTTGTTTGTCAAAGCTGCTCGTACCAAACATCTAAATGGATGGGGAAATGCCCAGAGTGTGGGTCATGGAATTCATTTGTAGAAGAGACTACATTATCGGCAAAAGATACGAATAGAGCTCATAAAAGAACGGCACTTGGAAGTGAAGAGCCAAAACTCATTAATGACATTGTTTTAGAAAAGCAGTTTCGAGTTGTCACTGGAATGAGTGAATTTGATAGAGTTGTAGGTGGTGGGGTTGTTCCAGGATCACTGATTCTTATTGGTGGAGAACCAGGAATTGGTAAATCGACACTTTTAACCAGTGTTATGGGAAAACTTTCTCAAAGCCACGCAGGACAGGTTGTTCTTTATGTCAGTGGAGAGGAATCAGTTAATCAGGTAGCAGAAAGATCAAAAAGAGTCGGGGTGAACACTGCTAACTTTTATATTTATAACGAAACAAACTGGCAGAAAGTTTTAGAGCAAATCAATAAGCTGCAGCCAAGATTTTTAGTTATCGACTCAATTCAGACAACATCATCTTCAGAAATTGATTCAGCTCCTGGAAGTGTGTCTCAAATTCGCGAAGTAACGTATGAGCTTATGAGCCATGTAAAGGCTAATGGGATCACTTGTTTTGTTATTGGTCACATCACGAAAGAAGGATCGATTGCCGGTCCGAAAATTCTTGAGCACATGGTAGATACCGTTATTTATTTCGAAGGCGACCAGTTTGGGCATTATAGAATTTTAAGAGCTATGAAAAACCGTTTCGGGAATACTAATGAAGTTGGTATTTTTGAAATGAAAGAAGCTGGCCTTGCAGAAGTGATAAATCCTTCACAGTATTTTTTAGATGATCAACTGAAAGATTCTTTTGGCAGATCTCTGACTTGTATTATTGAAGGATCAAGATCGCTTTTTATCGAAGTGCAGGCACTGGTTGTAGATAACAAGTTTGGTAACGGTAGAAGAACGACTCACGGAGTGGATAACAACCGCTTGTCGATGATGGTTGCGGTTATTGAAAAATATTTTGGAATCCCCATGGGATTCAATGATATTTACCTGAACGTTGTCGGTGGGATGAAGCTCACGACAAGAGAGTCTGATTTATCTATCATTGCATCTCTGTTGAGTTCATACAGATCTAAGCCGATTGATTCAAGTACGATTTTCGTGGGAGAAGTTGGCTTAACTGGTGAAGTTCGCTCTATTCCACAAATGGAGATGAGAATTAAAGAGATGGCCCAACTTAATTATAAAAGAGTTGTGACATCAGAAAAAACGGCCAGAGAGTTAAAGGGTAAATTTGATATTGAAATTGTAGGATTGAGACAGGCGAGAGACCTTGATCAATTTATTGGCAAATGAAAGAGTATTTAACACGTAGAAATGCCATTCGAGTGCTCTTGATTACAATTTTTTTTGTTGTCGTTCGAATGATTTACAATACATATCAATGTATAGAAACTAATGGGCTATGGAATGCAAAGACTCAGGTCTGTGAATTAAAGCCCACCAGCAAATAAGAGTTATCTAAAAAAAGTTTGGATTGTTTTGTTCCACAAGTTTTTCTTCTCGTTAATATAGGGAAGAAGATCTTGTTCGATTGGAAATTCACGATCCTTTTTCCATGTCGTTTCAAGCTTTTCAAAATCTGTTAAACCAGCACCAATTGCTGCCGCCATGGCCGCACCAAAAGCAGTAGTCTCGATAACCTTAGGGCGAATGATAGTTGTCTCTGAAATCGTCGCCTGTAACTCCATAAGAAGAGAATTGGCAGCTGCTCCACCATCAACTTTAAGAGTTTTAATCGCTAGCCCTGTATCTTTTTTCATGGCCGATAAAAGATCATTAATCGACATGGCAATCCCTTCTAAGCAAGCATAGGCAATATGGCTACGAGATGAATCACGAGTCAAACCAGTAAGAGCTCCTTTGGCCTCAGCATTCCAATAAGGTGAACCAATTCCTGCAAAAAATGGAAAGAACTGAATGTGTTTTAGTTCTTCCAG
>JBEIPV010000029.1:0-27428 GCA_040376855.1 Bacteriovorax sp. | reverse complement strand
GCAATCGACATGTCGTTAGCAACGCCTAGAATTAATGCTTTTTTCCCTGTGAGAAGACCCATTTGAACTCCTTAAAAATAATGTGATGGAAAGAGTAAATGAGATCCCCGTGTCTGTCAAAAAGAAGTGATGTGCAGGTGCACAATCCTCTCTAAAATGAAAGAATTATTGATCGCCACCCTGATCAAAAAGATAGCCCACCGAGCGCACACTTTTGAAATACTTCGGATCTTTCGGATCAACTTCAAAGTACTTTCTAAAACGTACAATAAAGTTATCCAAAGTCCTGGTACTCACTCCCGGTTGATACCCTACTGCTGTTTCCAGAATCTCTTCTCTCGTCATTGGCATATTCGGGTGAGCAAAAAAGACTTTCAGAATTTTTATTTCTTGAAGTGTAAGATCAAAAGTTTGTGGATGAGACGATTTACTACTATAGGCCTTAAGGTTTTTAAAATCGACGGTGTGATCGCCAAAATCAAAACTCTCCCCAAGTGCTTCCACTCCGCTGGTTTCAATTTTTGCTTTATCCGCAGGAGTTGAGTTGTTCCACTCCATGCGAGTTAAAAGGCGGTCTACGCGCAGTAAAAATTCATCCAGATCAAAAGGTTTTGATAAGTAATCATCGACACCCATGCTTAGGCATTTAATTTTTTCTTTAACCTGCTCTTTAGCTGAGATAACCAAAATAGGAATCTTGGCATCACGTTTTCTAATTTCAGTGATGACTCCAAAACCGTCAATTTCCGGCATCATCAAGTCAACGATCACTAATTGTGGTTGGTATTCATTGTAGAAATTTAGCCCTTCCAGACCGTTGATGGCATGAAGAACATCGTGCCCTAACATACGCAGATTGAGTTTAATCGCTTCAGCAATATGCTTTTCATCATCGATGATCAGGATTTTCTTAGCTGTATTATGTGTAACGATTCCCATATATTATTGAGTTCCTTTAAAAATAATTCTAAATGTGGTCCCTTTACCAATGCCATCTGAGAATGCTGTGATTTCACCTTTGTGAAGTTTAGCAATACTTTGGACAATGTAGAGACCCAGGCCTGAGCCTTTCGTCGTTTTTCCCACCTGATAGAATTTTCTAAAAATTTTCTTCAGCTCAACTTTATCGATTCCGACTCCATTGTCGATGATATCCATCACTAAATTTTTACCAATCACTTCCAATTTAATCGTCACCACTTTTTCGCGGGATTTATTATAAATAAAAGCGTTGGTAACTAAGTTCATTAAGAGCATTTCAAAAAGGGCAAAGTCAATTTGCATGAAATAACTCTCAAGCGTACTGTCAAAAACCACTCTTCCTTCATCAAAAAGATGGGGCGTGTTTTTAATAAAGTCGTTAATTATGCTGACAACATCTTCATCTCTGAACTCCGCTTTCACATCGCGGTCTTCGAGACGCCCTAGTTGTAATATACGATTCACGTTATCTGCAAGTCGCTTCGTATCGCGCTTCATGTACTCCAGGTACCTGAGTTGTTCCGTGCGCTCCAGTTCGTGGCGAGAGAACGTTTCTAAAAACAATTGAAGTGAAGCAATCGGCGTTTTTAGCTCGTGAGTAAATCCGTTAATAAAATTTTGTTGAAGACGATAAAGCTGAATCATTTTTTGATAGTAGATGTAAATGATCAGAAGCCCTGCCAGGATAACAGACACCAAAAGCGATAAAGTGAGAATGAGAACCCACGTCTCTCCTTGAAACATCTGCTTGGCGTTCAGGTTGTACTTCAGGACCACTTCTTGAAGCGCCTCGTTGACTTGCAAATACGAACGGATATAGAGAAATAGCGAAAGCGCTAACGCTAAAAGCGAGAAAATAAAAATAAATAAGGGATGGTAAAACCACCGTGACTTTATCATACTAGAAGTGTTGTAAAACACACGCTATTTGTAAAGGAGCACTATGGAAACGACTGCACTGGAAACGTCTGAAGAGAAAATCGCCAGAAGTATTGACCATACATTATTAAAACCTGATGCAACGATAACTCAGATTCATAATCTGGTTGAAGAAGCTAAACAATACCGCTTTTTTTCAGTGTGTGTGAACCCATCATATGTCGCGACTTGTGCTGAGCTTTTAAAAGGCTCCGGCGTTCAGGTTTGTACAGTTGTAGGATTTCCTCTAGGAGCAAGCTCAAGTGCCACTAAGGCCTTTGAAACGGCCCGTGCCATTAAAGATGGTGCTGATGAAATCGACATGGTGATTAATATCGGTGCCCTTAAATCTCAAAAATTATTATTAGTCGAAGAAGATATTAGAGAAGTGGTTGCGGCCGCTGAAGGAAAAATTGTAAAAGTTATTATTGAAACGTCACTTTTAACCAACGAAGAAAAAGTGGTCGCTTGTCAACTTGCAGAAAAGGCCGGAGCCAACTTCGTTAAAACTTCTACCGGCTTTAACGGCGGCGGCGCCACAGTTGAAGATGTTACTTTAATGAAAGAGAGTGTTTCAACAACTGTCTTAGTTAAGGCCAGTGGTGGAATTAAAGATCTTGAAACTGCTAAAAAAATGATCGCGGCCGGTGCCAGCAGACTTGGAACAAGTGCTGGAGTTGCCATCCTAAAAGGATTTACAACTCAGGATTTCTACTAAACTTCAGGAATGTTTCCTTTGACGATATCTTTCATTGCTTGCGCGATAAGATTTCTATTTTCATAAATTTCAGAAGTTTTTATAACTTGCATTTCAAGTAGCTGCTCAAGCATGTGGTTCTTAGGTGTGAGTACGTAGACTCTGCCTTTTTTACGGGCCAGAACTAAAATTGAGGCCAGGAGATAACAAGCTTTTTCACTTGCTGATCGAAGGGCGGTGAAATCAAAAACAAAAGACTGGTCTGCACTTCTATCGAATTCTTTATAGATCAAGGCCAGATCATCCATATCTTCGCGCTGTAGTGATTCACTTACTTTAAGGTACAAGGCCGTACCCATTTTTACGATCGAAGACATGTATTACTCCTACTAACTTTATTTGATTTAGTATACGTCGCATTGATATTTCTATAAAGCGGGTAAACTTATCTCAAAATAAAAAGAGGCTACATGTTTTCAAAAAAATTCAGAGGTAATCCACCCATGCGATGAAGCTTGTCCATAGTCTTTGGGACTACACCCTTAAACTCTAAAAAGCCTTCTTCTCTAACGGCGATTTGCTGGATTAAAAGCGTGTTACCTTCCATTCCACACACTTCAATAATCTCGTTAATCACACGATTACCTTCTTTATCACGACCGAGTTGAATGATAAATTGAATGGCCGATGACATCTGTCTTCTTACGACATTTAATGGAATCTCCACCCCAGAAAGTAAAAATAAAGTTTCCATTCTTGATAAACATTCTCCACCGCTACTAGCGTGGACACTCGTCATACTTCCATCGTGTCCAGTATTCATTGCTTGGAGTAAATCAAACAATTCACCACCGCGGGTTTCACCAATGATGATGCGATCAGGCCTCATTCTCAATGTGTTTTTTACCAGGTCTCTGGTTGATAAAGTCGATTTTGATTGCATCGCTTTCGCACCTGACTCCAGGCGGACAACATTTGGCATATTAATAGACAGCTCAGGTGTATCCTCAATGGCGATAACCCTTTCATGTTTTGAAATTTCGTTAATCATCAAATTTAAAAATGTTGTCTTACCAACACCCGTTCCACCTGAAACAACGACATTAAGTCTTGCGGCCATCACGGCCTTGATAAAGTCAATCCAGTGTGGTGTCAAACCGAACACTGTTGGATTATTTTCAAAGCTGGAAATAAATTTTAAATACTTTCGAATAGAAATGGCAGGACCGCCACTTACAAATGGTTCATTGATAATATTGATACGTGAACCATCAGGAAGATTTCCATCTAAAATTGGGTTGTCGTTATCGCAGTGTTTGTGATTTAAGTCGGCCACTTCTTTAATGAACTGCTTTATATCTGCGGCCGGGATATTGGCATTAAGCTGGATAAACTCTCCACCTTTTTCAACAAAAACATGTTTTGGCCCATTGATAAGAATTTCCGTGATGCCACTTTTTTTGCTCAGGTCATTGAGTAAATTCCAAACGCTGTTGTTCATACTATTCCTTAAATTTCTTATTGAGTTGAAACATCACTGGTGAAAATTTCGTTATCGAAAATAGAAGCACCATAACTCAAAAAATTATTCATCATCTGCTGCTGTTCTTCTTTCGACAACAAAGAAAAAAGTGAAGCGTATCTGGTTTCATTCTTTAAAAGGCCATGCAGCCTCTCCATTCCCAGGAAGTGCTCATATTGAACCAGTTGAATCATCAACCAATCGATGCGGACTGATTTTGCTTTAGATAATTTCATGAACTCAATATGTTCATCTTTGATAATTAAAGGAGTCAGCTCTCTGGAGTCACTCTTCATCTTGATATGAATCAATGACATCTTGGCGTAAAAGGCCAGAAGAAAAGCGCGGTTGCTTCCCAGTGGCGTGAAGTGGCGGAGTTTATTTTCTACGGCCACCAGATCTGTCACTAAATTTAGATTGGCCGTCTCTGGAAATTTTCCGGTCATGGCATGCTCTAAAAAAACGGCGGCCAGGCGGTTTCGGATTCCATTCCATCCTGAAATAGAAAGGATCTTTCCTAAAAAGCCATCGGGGTCAATGTCGCGAAAAATCTTTTTCACGATTGCATTGAGTTCCTTGTTCTCATTAATGTAGAGCTCAAGGTTATTGTTAACCTGCGTACTGTTTTGAATATTGCTCACCAATAACCGAGTATAATATTCGGGAAGGGAGATGTAGGGAAAATTGATCATGTTACCCTTAAAAATGCCGTCGATTGGAGATCACTTTCACTTAGTTTATACTGAAGTAGAACTTGTCTCAATAACGAAATGGATGGTGCATGAAAATCCCAATTTTTGAAGAGCTTCTACTAAAAGGATCTTCTCTTCAAGACATACAATTAGTCGTCGATGATTCCCGCATCGGGAAAGTCCCCTGCTATATCAATCTGACTCATTATGCTCCTAACGATCTCGAAGCGGCAGTGATGAATCTTGAGCAGGTCATCCTGGAAGCGGCCTTACACCCTCGCTTCCCGTACCCACTTTACATCATCACCACAAAACCTGTCAGGACACTTTTCCCAACGGTCAGGTCAGTGAAAGAATTGCCGGAACACTACTTTAAAAAAGTAAAACGCCCCAACAATAAAGAGCTTCAGTTATTAAATAAGCTCTCTCTTAAAGTTGATAAAATCAAAAATCTCCAGCTCTATAAGATCATTCAAGAATTAAGAGACTCTTCAGACACTCAACGTAGGCTTTACAGCGAAACTAAAGAGCTGCACTTTTTAGAAGTCCTAAATTCTGCACTATTTGAAAAACCAAAAAGCAAAACAAAAGAAAGGTCATAAATAGATGAGCAAAAAAATCGGAAGCACCAATGTCTCAAAAGAAGTTTTTGAAGGTCTGAAAGGATTTGAAGATGTTTTTGAAGACTATGTAAAAAGCGAAGACTACAAAGAGCACGAAAGAAAAGAGCGCGACAATTCAAAAATTGGCGAGCAATACGAGCTCCAACACTTTTTAGAGCAGGAAAACTCACGCCTGAGTGCGCTTGAAATTTTTCTTACCAAAAAGATCCCTCTGATTATGAATTTCTCTCAGACGGAAAAGCTGATTTTGATACAAATGGAAAGAAAGAAGGTTTTAAAAGAGAAGATTTCGGCCGAATTAATCAGGCTGGACTCTCCTTTGCAGAAGAATCTGGCCCAATTAATGAATTCGCATTTTGCTTAGTGTTTCATCATATTTAAGATAATCGGGCCACCAATGTGCTTGTAGTCCTCTTCTTCCATATGATCCAGGTCATAACCTTCAAGTTGTGACTTCAATAAATCCTGCAGATAATTATTAAAATCAAAAACCTGATTTAATCCATAAGTCTCAGTGAACTTCTGGATTTTTTTAAACAACTCAGGAGTTAAAATAAATTTTCCTTCCGAAGGTGAAACAATTCCTTGAGAGAATGTTTTATACTCATCAACTGTTAAACCAAGCTTTCCGTTTGGTACATGAGAGTTGCTCTCGTTAAATGAGCTTAAGTAAAAGTTTGCAAAGTTACTTAACAACAGCGCCTCGAAATCAATATCATTAACCGTGTAGTTCAAGTAATAACTATCCATCAAGCGGTTGTCTTTTTTTAGTGCATCTAATGTTTCAAAAAACTTTTTAGCAAATGGAAGAAGTTGGATTAATGTTTTCGTTTTGTACGTCCACATTTGATATTCTTCATACTCGATAATCGTTTTTGCAGAATCATCTTTTGGCGCATGGAATTTTGTTGGAACTCCAAACGAGTTATCAAGGAAATCATTCCAGTAATCACCTAAGAACGCTTCTCTATCCCCTTCAAATTCACTGATCGTCAGGGCCTTTTTTAAGTCTTTTAAATTAAACTTAATCAGCGAGTTTCCGATTTTATAAAGATCACTGAAACTAAAAAGCGTAAAAATGCCTTCTTCAGGATTTGATTCAAGATGATCAGTTGATTTGATGTAATTAAATCCTAGTAACACAAGATTTTTTGTCTGTGCTCCAGTTCTCGTCATCGCGACAGATCCTTTTTTCAAAGAATTCTGCGACTCTAGTCTCGCATTAATCAAGCGTACAAAATTAAACTGCAGGAAGTCTGCGCGCTTTTGATCACTTACTAATAAAAGTTCATCGATCACTTTTTTAAAGTGGTCTTTAAAGGCTACCAGTGATGAATTATGAAGATTTTGATTTTTAGAAATTTCATCAATTCCACCTGTAGCAGGAGTTTTTTTACGGATGAAGAGATTTAAAAAATCAATATTGATAAATGGGTTTTCTGTCTCCAGAGCATCCATGTAATCGACAAAACCAAAATCGCGCATGCGCTCTTTTCTTAGTTGATACTGCTCTTCCTGAAGAGTTAGGAAAGAATCAGAAACCATTTTAAATAAGAACGTATAAGCATTTTCTACACCTAGTTCATAATAGAGATGGCGGATAAGGGCACGGGCCTCATCAACGTACGGGAACGTCTCATCAAACTCTAATAAGAGCATGTTGTCGTCAGTTAAAAAATAATTATCGTGGTCAGGATAATTCGGATCTTCTGCATCAAACGTCCAGACATTGAATCTGCTCTTTAAAAACAATAAAAACTGCTCACTCGTTACAAAATCCTGCTTAACTTCGTCAGAGTCAACTAACGAATAGGCCTGTAACCAAAATGTGAAATGCTCAACATCAATTTCATCTCTTTGCCACAAGTCGATATCCATAAAGACTTCGCGTTGCTCTTTAGAAAACTTCGGAAGGTACTCCGCCACTTTTTCTAAAGGTAATTTCCTTAGGGCCAAATAAATCGGCTGGACAGGTAAAACCGAAAGGTCAGTAGCGCCTTCGACATACTTTTCAATTTGATCCAGATGATTGTAGGCATCGGATTCTTTCATAAGGAGGGTTAAGGGGTCGTTTTTATAAGGTTTTTTTGGTGTATCGTTCATGAGTGATTTATAGCATTTGCCCTCGAGGAATTCAAGGAATAAACCGATAAGCCACAGGTATGATACGTAGGCATCTGCTTATTTTTATTCTTTGTTTCAATCTGGCATTTCCGCTTGAGAGTTTTGCTGCGCCTGCAAGTCAAAATCCAATTTCAGGACTGCTTATTCAACATCGTGACATAAAGACTGGCGTCGGAAGCATGGAGCTTTTAGATAAACACGGCAAGGCCCTTGCTGATGCTACTTTTAAATTAATAAATGATCCAAAAAATAAAGTTTTTTTAAACTCTCCTGATGGAATTGAACTCAAAAAGCATCAAGAACTTTTAACAAATTATATAGCTATTAAAAATCATTTTAATAAATGTATAAAAGATAAAGCGGCCAAAAGAAAATTGCAGGATCGTGTGCTACAAGCAAGTTTCCAGGGCATGACAAACCTTGACAGCTCCCCTTGCCTTCCTTCAAGTATGGCCTCCATAAAATCTTATGAAGAGTTCAATAACAATGTCATGAAGGCCATGAAGACCATGGTAAAACCCAATTTACAAAATCTTCTAAGTAAAAAAGTCATGTCTAATACGGCGAGGTCACTTCTGGCCTTCAGGCATAAATTTAATCCTGAATTTATGAAGTCAGGAAAAATATCAGATGCTGAACTTGATAGAATCATCGGCGACGTGTGTGTAAAAAAATCACAAACTCCAAGAACCGCGATGATCGCGACTGATGTTTGCCAAAAAATGGATACACTCTTTAAAAAAGAGCTGAAAAAAGAGCTGTACCTCTTTGCTGGAAATCAAAATTCTAAAGGAAAAATTTCTCCGGAAAAGGCCATGAGCTCACTCAATGAATCTATTGACCGTTTAAATGCCCAATTGGCACGAGTGGAAGTCAAAAAAGATGTCGGGTTTATTTATGACTCGGCAGATTTATCAGATGAATCAGCGAAAAAAAAATTCAATAACTATATCAATCAATACACTATGGAAGTCTCAAAAGATGCCGGTGCCCTGCTTTTAACAAAAACAATGAAAGATCAATCCGGATCCATTAAACGCTACGATAGTGACGATACCAGCAAAGATAAAAAAACGGCCAAATTCCAATTTGATAAACATAAAAAAATCAAACTGGAAGATGTTCATAAATCCATCAAAGAAGCTGAAAGCAAGATGATGGATCAGGCCCGTGACACGCTCTCGATAGCGAGTCGTGCCACTGCAAAAAAAGACACTTTAAAAGCTGACGACGATGACATCGCCGAGCTGGTGAAAATTAATCCTTTTGCCGTCGGACAAATTCTGATTCGCAATCCTGAGTACACTGGATTGGTTTGTGACTCGATCAATAACATCAATAAAAATGATGTGAGCGATGAAAATTTTGATAAGTACTTTATGATTGGAAGTGCAGTCATTGGTGGAGCACTCGTTTTAACCGGAGTTGGAGCTGTTGCCGGTGCCTATCTCATCACCGGATCAGTGACAGCAGGTGTAGCTGCGGGGACGATCGGTGGATCAATTCTAGGCTACTCTGCTCTTGCAGGAAGCGCTGTTGAATTAGTGAGTTTAGGCTACAATGCCAAAAGGGCCAATGACCATTACCAGGAAATGAATCAACTTGAATCTGCTTATCTGACAAAAAATAGCGATGCTCAAGCAATTACTGACGCCAAAGAAACTCTGGTAAAATTCAAAGAAGCTCGTTTAATGGCAGGACTTTCACTGGCCGGAGTTGGTTTAAATTTAGTTAACGTTGGCTCTGTTTTTAATATTTTTAAGATGGGAAAGGCAACCTCTACTGAACTGAATGCTGCGACTAAAATCTTAAAAAGTATTGGTGATACAAAAGTGGCATCAAAACTAAAAGAAATCGTCAAAGCGATGGGAGCAAATGGCGCTGAAAAACTCGACAATTTCCTTCTGTTATTAGCAAAAACTGGTGAGACGAATAGAATAAAATTCCTGGAACTATTAAAAGACAGCAAACTCACACCTGACAAGTTTAAAGACATCATCGAAAGCTCTTTAAATGCGGCAAATAAATGCTCTAAAGTATAATACTCGACACCTCCTGGAATATGATAATAATCATATATGGCCATCTCTTCTTCAGCTCTATCGTTGGTAGACGATAAGTGCATGAAACACTAACGACTAGCGAGGATTTCCCCATGTCTATTCTCCTTTTAGTTCTAATTATTGCTTTTATAGTAGGACTCGTCTTTTGTATAAAATTTATCAGAGAGCGCAAGAAGATGCAGCTCAACCTTGATGATGTGACAACTATCAGCTTTGATCTAACAGGATCGGCAGAACAAGTAAGCACCGTCAGCACTGATCTGCTTTCTTCATCACAAGAGCAGCTTGATACTTTAAACTCAACTGTATCAGCAAGCCATGAAATCAACTCAATGATCATGAGAACGAGTGATAATGCAAAAGAGCTTAGCGAAAACACTGTTCAATTGCAGGATATGGCCACAGAAGGACGTAACATTGTTCAAAATATGGTGACGTCAAGTCTAGAAATTAAAGAAGGCAGTGAGCACTTCAAAAATCAGATGCAGGAAAGTATCAGTGAATTATCCAATGCTCTTCTGGTGATTCAAGAAATTGCAGATAAAACTAAATTGATTAATGAAATTGTTTTTCAAACGAAGCTTCTCTCTTTTAATGCTTCTGTAGAAGCAGCACGCGCTGGCGAGCACGGAAAAGGTTTTGCTGTTGTGGCCGAAGAAATTGGAAAGCTAGCACAAGTTAGTGGAAATTCCTCAATGGAAATTTCTAAAATTGTTGATCGCAGTGTAACGTCAGTAAACGAGGCCCTTGCCAGAACGAAAAAGAAAGTTGAAGACCTGACCAGTGCGACTGCAAGCAGAAGTGATGCCGGTTATGCTCAGGCCATCAACTGCGAATCCATTTTCACATCCATTAATGGAAAAATTTCTGAAATCAATATCATGGTAAAAGAAATTTCAACAGCGACAAACGAGCAGTCTATCGGAGTTGAGCAACTTGACCATGCGATCGGAAATCTTCAAGAGGTGGCCGATAGAAACAGACTCGTAGCAAGTCAATCAACAGAGCACGCCCACTCTTTTGCCGCTCAGGCCAAGCAGTTGATTAAAATTACTGAAGATATGAAATTTCTTTTACCCAAAGATAAAAATAAAAAAATCAGACTTCAGCAGTTTGTTTGGAGCGAAAAGTACATGTTGGGTGTAAATGCAATGGATGATGAGCATAAAATCCTGGTAGATAAAATCAACTTCCTGGTGGCCAATCTTGAATCCCAATATGAAAAGAAAAATAAGTCCTCTCTAATGGCGGCCTTCAAAGACCTGGCAAGTTACACAGCAGAGCACTTTGCCCATGAAGAAAAATTCATGCAGTCGATTCAATACCCACAATTTTCTTCTCATAAAAAAATCCATGAGAAACTCCTGAATCAGGTTGGAAAATACGGACAGGAAATTGAAAACGGCACACTAGATGATCAGAAATTAATTTCTTTCTTAAGAAATTGGTTAATCAGCCATATCATGGGTGTAGATATGCAATACGCTTCTCACTACAAAGAAGATATTGCTTGTTAAATCTTGTGAACGATTTAGTGGAACCGTTTTAGATGATAGAGGCCAGTACTTATCTCTTATTCGGACGCTTCCACATGCTGTAGAAAAGCCCAATAGTCAGAGCAAAGAAGATAACAACGTGGATCACTTCAATTTGAAATCCAGTCATTTTTGCAGTCGGAATTCTTGAAGGTTCAATATGAGATTTTTGAGGAAGAAATGAAGTTGGGTAAATTTTTAACCCTGCCTCAGTTGTTTCTGGTTCCTTAGGAAGTTCCTGCGCCACTACTGCATGTTCAGTCGTGTGTTCAGTTGTTTCCGTCTTTGTATCGCTCATTTGATGGTCCTTTAATTTGTTTTTTTTATCTTAATAATCCTTTGGTCAAACTTCAAGGAAAAGTTACTTCAGGAACCTTTTAAGGCGCTCAAGTTCTTGTTTTTCCTCGACAGGAATATCCGTCCCTCCTGAACCACTGTACCCAAATTCGATGTTTTCAGCGTATTCATTGAAACATTTTTTAGCGTACGAAGATTTCGGATAAAGCTTCACACAGTCTTTTAAATAAAGATCACTCAAAGAAAAGAAGAACGTATTACTTAAACGACGCTCAGCGATCGATAACCAGTATAAAATTTCAGGAGCAAGTTTTGTCTTGGGAGAATCGTTAAGATACTTAGAAAGAACGCCAGAACCTACCAGCAATGTGATGTCGTTTTCTCCTCCGGCCGTCTCTCCTTTACTTTGTTCTAGTGGTGCCAGATACGTTTTAATAAAACCATCGACTGATTTGATTTTTTTCGTATTAAAACCTTTCCACTTATTAAGTGACTTCTTCCATGTGGTTAATGTGTTTTTTGCCAACACTGGAAGTTTTGGATTACTTAAGTATTTATCAATGAAAACATTGGCCTTTTTAGGGTTTAATTCAATCTTTGTGTTGATAGAAATTAATCTTCTAAGCGAAGGGTACAACTCTTCTTCAGTCTGATCTTTAAGCGATTTCTCAATCGCAAGGTCAAAGTACTTTTCTGATTCACTAAAGCGTCTTACTAAAAACAGGTAATTTCCATAAGCATAATCTGACTCAAAATTTTCTCTCTTCACTTTTTTGATCGCATTTCCAAAAGTGTTTTCAGCAGCATTTTCAGAAAGCTGGGAATGGCATGAAATGCAAAGCGCGGTAAGAGCTTTTAATCTTTTTTGAGCAAAAATATAATTGTTACCTTTAACGGCATTAATCGTATCGCTCATATGGTGATTGATTGTTTCAAGACTTGGCCTAAAACCCGGTCTCTGGAAATACTCTACGTGACGGGCACTTTTAAAAAATTCAGAGATATCAGTCAAATTCTTAAGCAGGTTTTCTTTTTTTCCAGCATCAGTTCCCAAAACTTCCATATGCTTTTCATCTGAATAAACATACGGGATCACTTTTACAAATGACTCGTACACTCCATCCATAATGGCCTTCGCTTCAGTTTTTGTATCAGCAGCAAATCCAATATTAACTTGAAGCAGACACAAAGAGAGTAGAAGAAGTTTCTTTGACATGAATTCACCTTTTAAAATAAAAAATATTCGGATAATAAGTCCATTATCGTCTAAGTCTTTTTAGAGAATATGATGTGGGTCAGTTTTTACTGAGGCTCCACGTAATTAATCAGTTTTTTAAGCGAATTAAGCTTTTCGATAATTTCCGGTGGAAAAGTTTTTCTGTCCTTTGAAATGTAATTGATCTCCAGGTCTTCCTGATAAGCATCAAAACACTCTTGGGCCACTGGATCCTTGCTGTATTTTTCCATACAAGACAACAGATAGTAATCCCCTACCGAGAAAAATAAATCATCGTTGATGCGCTTATCGAGAATCGCCAGCCAGTATAGAATTTTCCCACCCAGTTTAGTGTCTGGATGAGAATTATAGTAATCCAGAAGAATCGTTGATAAGTTCAGGTCGTAAACTTCCGAAGAATTTGTCACTGTAAAGATCGGACCTTCTTCATCATCGGCAATAAAGCCTTTCATGAATTTTTCCATATCTTCTTCTTTAGTCTGCTCAGGATTATAATTTTCCCATAAACTCTTCCCGCCAAGAGTACGGCTCCACTCACTGACTTCTTCTTTAATTTTATCACTGAAAAGATTGGCCTTCAGGTATTTTTCAAATTGCGCTTTTCCAAGAGCAAAATCTTTTTTAATTTTTACAAAATAAATAAGTTCACGTTCAAGTGCCTTAATAACAAACTCATCGTCATCCGTTTTTTTCGTTTTCATTAAAAAAGCATCGTAAAGTGGCATTGCTTTATCGTAATCACGCCCAATGAAATAGATTTCTGCTTTTTCAAAATGAGTCAGCTTCATCTTATTAATGTCTTTATCATTAAATAATTTTGGCAATGCCTGACCAGGAGATTGAGTATGACAGTTTACACACAGGTTTAAGGCCGCTGTAAATTTTGCTCGGGCCTGCGAACGCTTATCTGTTTTAAAAAGATTAACTGTTTGCTCTAACTGCTCAGTCATAACAGTCTGATTGATTGAGAGCCCTTGAGTGGAAATAACCGGATGACTCTTTAAATTTTTAAAGAGTTCAGTTAACTCGACTAAATTCTTTTGAATGTATTTTTTATTCTTCTCTTTGACGAATTCTTGTTCCGAAGCAATATAAGGCCCCAACTGTCTGATGGTTCCAGAAATATCGTTCATCTTATGTCGAACGGCAGTGTTCACATGAAACTGTTTTTTTGATGGTTTACTTTCGGCCAGAACTAAAGGAGACGTCATCATTAAACATAGAATTAAACTTGTGAACTTCATATTTCCCACTTCGCTTGAAAAGTTAATTACTATAATTAAAAGGCCAATCTTGATTCTGGGCAAGACTTAATAGAGTGAGTGTTCTACTCAGTTATAATACTTAATTAAACTGGTTGGTTCTTAACATCACTAAAGTACAACCAATAACTACCTCTGCCCCCAGTGATTCGAATTTTTTTTGCAAAGATGGATTCTCTGTACCGGGATTAAAAATCACGCGTTTTGGTTTAGATTTTAATAAAATATCCTGATATTTATCTGAGATCTGCGGGTTCACATATAAAGTCAGGGTGTGATAATCAGTATTGATTTTCGCCAGTTCTTCAACTTGTCTGGGGTTAATAGTCACAGTTTCATGCTTATAATCTTTAAGCAATTCAGCGGCCATATAAGAATAACGATCCGGGTTTTCTGAATAACCAAATACGAGTACTTTCATAAACACTTCCTTGGATAAATTTATGATGAGCAGCTTACTGAAAGATTTCTGTATTTCAACGGAGCAGGCCTTGACCACTCCTCGATTTCATTCCATTCATCAAATGGATGAGTCATCACTTCAAACATTTTTGGCATAAGCGATAAATCGTCAATGCACATTTGGGCCAGGTAGTTTCTTAAAATAAATTTTGGGTTTACTGAAAGCATACGTGTATGGCGTTCACTTTCACTGACCTCTTCGATGCCTAAGCGGGCCTCATAACTTTCAAGCCAATTGATGAGATTATCGGAACTCTCAATCCCTTCAAGTTTTAAACTTCCTTTTTTATAACGTGACAGGCTTCTAAAAAATACCGTGTAGTCGAGTTCAGTAAAGACCAGCATATTTAAAAGTGTACGAAGAAAATCCTCATCTTCTTCCTGCATTTTATAAAGACCGCATTTTTCCAATAGCAGTTTGCGATATTCAATTAAAAAGAGTTGCGGGTAAGTCTCTAGTGTTCTTTTTCTATCTTCTTCAGGAATTAAACTATCAAGTGCGATTCCCAGCATCTGCAAATTCCACATTCCAATTGATGGCTGGTTGCCAAGACTGTAGCGGCCTTCATGATCAGAGTGATTGCAGATATGGTCCTGATCGAAATGATTAATAAAACCATATGGCCCATAATCCAGAGTCAGACCGAGTATCGACATATTGTCAGTATTTAAAACACCATGACAAAAACCAACAGACTGCCATCTGGCAAAAAGTTTAGCTGTCCTTTTGACAATATCCTGGAAGAATAAAACATAACGATTAGGATGATCAGCATAAGCGCTGAAATAATTTCCAATGGTAAACTCAACCAGTGTTTTTAGCTCTTCAAGCTGATTGGTGTGAGCAAAATACTGAAAGTGTCCAAAACGCAGAAAACTCTCTGCCACTCTTAAAACGATGGCACTTTTTTCGACTTCTTCTCTATAGACATCATCATTTCCGGAAATCATCGCTAGGGCTTCTGTCGTCGGAATATTTAAAGCGTTCATATGAGCGCTTGCAAGGTACTCACGTACACTTGATCTCACGACGGCCTTGCCATCCCCCATTCGTGAAAATGGAGTCAACCCTGAGCCTTTTAACTGCAGCTCAAAGTGTTCATTATTTTCGTTTTTAATTTCAGCGATGGTAATGGCACGTCCATCCCCTAATCTTGGTACGTAATGGCCAAACTGATGGCCAGAATAAAAACTTGCTCCGAAAAATAATCCTTCGAAATCGAGATCACCATTTAAGAAACGTAAAAAAGAAGGATTCTCTACAATGCTTTGATCAAGGCCTAACCTTGCAAGCATGTCAGTGTTCACATGAATGATTTTAGGCGACGTTAATGCTGTCGGTGCTACTTTTGCAAAAATAAAAGGCGCAGCTTTATAAAGCCTATTTGTAAAATGAAGATCAGCTAATTTTTTTCCCATACTTGCTTGCTACTGATGTGTCTAAGTGTTGAATCGCAAAATCCTCTAAGTCCTTTTCGTTTCCAGAGTCACCTAAAGATTGCAATTTTTTAAAATGATTTCGTTCTTCCTCTGTTTTAGCAAACATAACCATCTCGGGTAAAGCTTTTTTAACCTCTGCACGAGTCATACGCTTTTTATTAAATTCAACACATATAAGGCACATACAAATCTCCTTTCTCAATACATTTTGCACTTAAAACAACTTCCTCAATCACCTATGGCCAACTTTAATGGCACTTTTAAAGAAGTTTCTTAAACCAATTTTATCACGGTTTTTTCAAAAATTTGCGCAAATAAGTTATGAATATTGATCTATTCTTGTCGGATATTCTGAGTAAAACTTTAGTCGCCCGAGTTCTCGCCACTTAAATCGCTATAATCGGTCTTACCTACATTCCACCTGTTTTGAAGTTGTTCGTATCCAGAAGTTGCACGTCTGTTGGGATCAAAATCGGTGTTTCGGAAAAGATAGAATCTTTGACGTTAGATGGGGACGTTCATGTTAGAAAATCTTTCGAAAGGCAAAAAGCACCTGCTTCTTGTCCTATGCTTTCTGGTCTTTGGTGCGTGTAAGCAAAGCGAATTCTACGAAAAACAAGGTCTCTCTGAAATTGCGACGGGAACTGACACTGGCGGAAACGGCGGTGGCATAGCTCCTGGTGGAGACGGCGGCGGTAACACAGGTGGTGGGAACACTGGTGGTGGCGGCGGCAATACAGGTGGAGGAAACACTGGTGGTGGCGGTGGGACGACAAATCCACCTGTAGTTGTTACACCTCCAGTAATTGTTGATCCTCCGGTTGTTGTTAATCCTCCTGTAGTGACTCCTCCAGTAGTTGTTAATCCTCCTGTAGTAACTCCTCCAGTGGTTGTTAATCCTCCGGTTGTAACTCCTCCAGTTATTACTGAGCCAGAGATCATTTTAAATGATCGCTCGGAAATCTTTACTCAAAACTCTGGAAGACAAGGTGACGTAGACATCCTATGGGTTATTGATGACTCGGGATCAATGGCAGATGAACAGGATTCTTTAGGAAGAAATTTTAAATCGTTCATCGATCAGTTCTTAGTTAAAGACATCGATTTTAAAATGGCGATCACAACGACAGACGGTACATCATCAAGAAACGGAAAAATGGTTGGTGATAGCTCCAAACTGACAAGAGCTTCTGCAAAAGGTAACAAAACTGCGTTCATCAATAACTTTACGAAATGGGTAAAGGTTGGGACAAGCGGTTCTGGGGTTGAGCAAGGGCTAAAGACATCAACATCGTTTATGGATCGTTATGCTTCTAGTTTTTTAAGATCAGACGCCTTTTTAGTTGTGGTTTATCTTTCAGATGAAGAAGACCAATCAGACAAAAAAGTTTCTGAGTATATTACAAAACTTCAAGCGCTAAAAACAAACAAAGGTATGGTTAAGGCGTATTCGATTGTAGCGACAAAAAATGGTTCGAAAGCTAGCTGGGAAACAGCTGGTCTTCGTTACTCAGAAGTGTCGGCCGCAACTGCTGGTACAACAAGTGACATCAAAAAAGATTTCGCCAACGTATTACTAGATATGGGTGGAACAATTGTAAACTTGATGGACAGCTTTGCACTAAACGAATCACCTTATAAAGATCAGGTAGAAGTCCTAGTAAGTGGAGTTAAAGTTAATTCTGGGTATACCTTCAATGCATCAACTAGATCGATCAAATTTGATGCTAACGCACTTCCTGCTGAAGGTTCAAAAGTTGAAGTTCGCTACAAAGTTAAAGCGACTGTATTAGGAGCCATTTAATGAAAGTTAATTACAGAAATATCATAGCACTGTCTCTAGTTTCATTCACCCTAAGCGCACCCGCGCTTAGGGCTGATGAGAAAGACCTTTACGATTTTATGTGGCTGGATCCAGATAAAAAAGTTTACGTTCTTCAAAACAAAGTTCACAAAAAGGCCAACACTGTTTACGCTAACATCGGTTACGGGACAGGACTTTCTTCGAACTTCATGGATACATCAATGATCCATACTAATGCCGGTTACTTCTTAACAGAAGAGCTGGGAGTGGAATTGATGTACACCAAGTACAGCAACAAAGAAAACGATGCTTTTGCAAACTTAAAAAAATTAAATGGAGCGATTCCATTTATCAGACAAACAGAAAGTAACTTTGGGGTACTGGCAAAATGGTCACCGTTCTACGGTAAGATCAACACGTTCAACAAGATCTTCTACTTTGACTGGTCGTTTGGTCTAGGGGTTGGGAAATTAAATACTAAGTCAAACGCGACTTCAGTAGCAAACCCTGCTCAGGCCAACAGCTACTCTGATGAGAAATACACATCGGTGATTGCAAAGACTGGACTAAGCCTGCACGCTACAAAAAATATTCACATAGGTGCAGAACTGATCATGAACAACTATAAAGCGCCAGGTCCTACAATCAACGGAAGCGCTCCAGCATCTAAGATGAGAAACAACATGGATGCCGTTATCACGATTGGTGTTTCGTTCTAATTTTACCTATACATTGGACAGAGGTCATATGAAATATATAGCATTGTTAATCGCTCTTTTTGTTGCCGCTGATGCTTCCGCTTCTGCTAAAGGCGCTTATGAGCTTTACCAAAAAGACAAAACAAAAGCGCGCGATAAAAAAATCGCACACGAACTGATCGAAGGTAATTATTACTTCAGCGCTATCCCCTACATCAACACTTACCTTGAAAACAACAGTGAGATTGATGCGGAACTTGAAGCAGACATTGAAACCCTGGTTATCAAAACAGGAACAATGGCCGTTTTAAACCTGGATGAAAAGCGCCTTGAAAGTTTTAACATTCCTTCTATTTCACTGATTCTTGGGACAAGACTTTTCAATAAAGATCAAAATGTAAAAGCTTACGAAATCTTATCCAGAATTCCTGAGACTCACCAGTTTTCCGGTGAAGCGGCCCTGATAAAAGGGACAATTAGAAATATGGAAAGAAAAAATATTGAAGCACTTAATCTTTATCAGTCTTGTGTAAACAAATCGACTGCACTGGAATCGAGTGCCAAAGGTGAAAAGCTAAAAAGATACTACAACTACCTTAAAGAGACTTGCATTATCAGAACAGCAAGAATCAAGATTGAAGAAAAAAAGTATGAAGATGCGCTTGTTACGTATGAACAAATTGATAAGCGTTCATACAAATGGCCATACGTTCTTATGGATCAGGCATGGGCCCATTATTACCTGAAAGATTATAACCGCGCTCTTGGGTTAACTGTTACCTACAAAGCTCCTCTACTTCAAAGTTATTTTTTTCCAGAAGCCGAAGTATTGATGGCGCTTTCTTATTACAACCTTTGCCTGTGGGATGACTCATTAAAAGTTGTTGATCACTTTTATGATGTTTATCAACCAAAGGCACAAGCTCTTAAAGACATCCTGGGAAAAAATAAGGCGTCACACACTTACTTCCTGGATCTTTACTATGCAGACACTGAAACAAGAGAGAACTTAAACCCGTTTATCAGAAACCTGATCACTCAGACGAGAAAACAAGTTAAGTTCAACCTTGACCTTGCCAGCTTAAAAGCAGCAAAAGACGAACTAGCGTTATTAAAGAAATTAAAAAACAAAAATGACTTCACTGAAAACCTGGAAGCTAACCTTGGCCAGACAATCGGGTTCATCAGTGCAAAGATCAACTTCTACATCAAGAAAGAGATCTTCACTTTTATTAATGAAATTCACAAGCACAGCTTCTCAATGTTCAACCTGAAACTGGAACTATTATCTAAAAAACGTGATGAGATTTACAACGCAAAAGCATTAGCTGAAGCAAGCCGTATGCGTGGATCTGATTCTAACGTTAATAGAAAATCAAACCAGTACTTCTTCGACTTTAACGGGTCTTTCTGGGCGGATGAGTTAGGTGACTACTCTTTCGGTCTTCAGACAGCTTGTAAAGATATGAGCAAGGTTGCAAATAAATAATTGGGGATTATATGAAAATATTAACTATCTCACTTTTTTCAATTCTTCTTTCGACTGGGCTTTTGGCCCAGGAGGAAAAGAAGACGACAATTTACAAATATAAAGAATATGAAGCGATCGACTTGGGGGCCTTGGAAATTAAAGGTCAGATTATGGCCCCTGGGGACTTAACGGTAAATGAGCGTGAGCGCCAGTCATTTAAAAGATCTCTATTAGAAAAAAACAACTTTGACTTTGAAAATCGAAGAGAAATAGAAAACCTACGCTAAGTTTTTAAAGTCCATTACCCGCTATCACCTGTTGAGGTTCCACCATGAAAAAACTAATCCTTCTTGTTTCATTATTATCGGCCAATACAGTATTGGCCGAGTCTCCTGCTCTTTCTGAGGCAGCTAACCAGACGACAGCACCTGCAAAGGAAGTCGGGCCAGTAGCAGCTCCACAAATGGCCACTCCAAGCTTTGACCAAGAACGCTGGAAAAAACTCATGGTCTTAATTGATAGTGAGATTAAAACTATCAAAGGAAATAGATACTCAGGTCCGGAATTAAAACACCGCATGTTTGAGCTTTATTCAGAAAAAATTAAACTGATTAAAGAAAAAGAAAACTTAAATCTACTAAAAGCAGATGCCAATTCTGTTTTAAAAAATGGTAAAGAGTCATTCTTTAAAGCGTCTCAAGAACAATATAAAACGGCACAGGCCTACGCTTTGTCAGTGGTTAACCAATACCCAAAATACCAAAGAATCGCTGAGATCTACTACGCTTTAGCGATCAACTCTCGCGACTATGGAACAAGTGCTGAAACTGAAAAGTTTTTAAAACTAGCTATTTCTAGAAGTACTGGTGAATCAAAAACCATGTACAACTCAAAAACGGCCTTAGCTGAATACTACTATAACAATAAACGCTACCATGAAGCTGTCAGCTACTATAGTGACGTTCTAAAAAACCAGGAAGACGAATGGTACGGGAAACATTTGTACAACGCTGGCTGGTGTCACCTTAAAGAAAGAAATTTCAAAAAAGCTCTTGAGCTAATGAAAATGTCATATGAGACAACTAAAAATAAAAAATACGTTTCGATGAAAGAACAAGTTTACAATGCTATCGGTATCTTCTTCGTACAAGCAGACAATACTTATGAAGGGATTGAGTTCTTTGAACAAAATGCAAGCCCATCTGCTCCACACTTATTAAACCTTGCACTGTCATCTATGAACAAAAGCAACTTCGCTATGACAGATGACGTATTGAAAGCGGCCCTAAAAGACACGAGAAAAAGAAAAGACGCTAACGGTGAAATGAAAGTTCGCTTAACTCAGCTTGATGTTTACCGTGAAAGTAAAAAAGACGAGCAGTATTTTGAGACAGCTAACAGTATTCTTGATCTTCACAAGAAAAATAAACTTGATAAAGATGACATCTTTATGGCCCAAAACAAAATTAAGGAAGTTGCAGGTTTCATGCAAATTAACTTAATTAAAGACAAATCAAAAGACCCGGTTGTTTACAGTAAGGATGATTACAAAAAGATCATGCGCTACTTTGATATTCTTTCAAGTTTAGACCGTTCAAATAAAAAGCTATACCGCTACTACCAAGGGGAAACGGCACTTTCAGCACAGGACTACCAGGTTGCTCTTAAGTACTATGTACGTGCTGTGATGAACGCAAAAATGACAAAGGACAAAGACGAAACAACAAGAAAAGCACTGGATGCCATGCTAGCGACTATTGAATACGCTAAACTTCCAAAAGCGAAAGAAGACGAATACACCATCTTTGCTTTTAAGAATTTTGTTATCTTCTACCCTCAATCTGATAAGTCGCAAGCGATTTACCAAAAGTTATTTAACAAATACTTTGAACTTAATAGAATTAAAAAGGCCGTTAACATCCTGATGGTTTACAAAATGAACTATCAAAGTGACGACAAGATTCACCGTGAAATGTTAACTCAGATTTTAGATTCTTATATCAAAGCTAAAAACACAGACAAGCTAGCTTTCTGGATTGGAAAAATTGAAAAAGGTTACTTAAACTTCAGCAGTGAATACATTCAGAATTCAATTGCGGTATTAGGAGATCTTCTTTTTAATAAGTATCAAGCGCTGGAAAAAAAGGGATTGGTTAAGGAAGCCGTTAAAGGTTATGAGTCTATTTACGATTCAAAACAATACCCAAGAAGAACAAAAGCTGAAGCAGCTTATGCCATCTCTGCCCTATCTCTTGAGCAAAATAAAGTTAAAGATTCTTACAAGTGGTTAAAGAAGAGCTTAGACCTTTACGACAACAAAGACCTGATCAAGGTAACAGGCTCACTGTTTGTTCTGGCAAAAGGATACAGACTCCTTCAGGATTTCGAAGTTTCAAATGAACTAGCGTTAATTACAGCTAGAAAATTCTGTAAAGACATCTACAAGAACAAAGAAGATTTCTACCAGTTAATTAATGAAAATACGATCATTCACAAAACGAATATCTCGGCATTAATTAAAGTTGAAGATGAATTCAAAAAATGCGACCTGAGCGAAAAACTTATTTCAAGAACTCAAACTGAAAATATGGAGCGCTTGATTTACGCTGACAGATACCAAGACGCGATCACTTATTTCAAGGCCAACTCGACTAACGTAGGACTGGTAAAAATGATGGATAAATACGTTAAGTATAAATTCTACCAGAATCCTGAAGCGACTAAAAAAGACATCGAATCACTGGTTTCAGTAATGGACTTAACAGCGGTAAAAACTCAGTATGACTACGTCCTGGACTTCATGAAAAAAGCTAACGATATGAAGTTCGTCTTCACATCTGAAGAAAAATTTAACGAAGAGAAATTTAACCTGGAATTAGAGCAGTATTTCGCGATGATTGGAGAGCTTAATAACGAAGCTGTGGCCCTTTCTAAGGCATCAGGGCCACAGGAAATCATCATGATTAGAAGTGTCCTGGGAAAACCTTATTTTTCATTGGAAAAAGCCGTTAGAAATTACGTGCCTGCAGGCGTAGATGAACGTTATTTACAGGGGTTTAAGTCAGGAATGCGCCAAATTACTGAGTCACTAATTGCTAAAGGGTTACAAGTTGATAGAGAAAAAGTGGCGTTTTTAGAGAAAAATAATTATTTTTTTGAAGTTCAGAAAAATGATATAGTCGGGTTAGAAAAAAACAATTCATTGGTAAACGCACTAAATTTTCACTCGGCAATTCTCTTCTCTAGCACTTTGGATATTGGGACAACAAGTAATAACAGAGTCGTTGCAGGACAATAATGAGTATGAAAAAACTAACTACATTAACAATACTTTCTCTCTCGATATTAGGTGCAAGCTGTGCTGGTCCTAGCTTCAACAACCAGATCCAAAAAGATCAGTACGACCTTTTAGCTGAAGAGTCTTTCATGAGATACAACTCAAACCGCCTAGCAGCGATGGACTCTCCTAAACGTGACTTTATTTCCCTAGCGCTTATTTCTTGCCACCAGCAAAAGATGACTAAGGGTCAAACTTTGCTGGAAGAAAAAATGCAGCAGAATAAAACTAATCCATTCTATTGGAATGCATTGGGAACATGTTACTCACTTTCAAAAGATTACACTAAAGCAATCTTTTACTATGAACTGGGAATGGAAGCGACAAGAGCAAACAACAAAGACTTCAATGACAACCAGAAGAAGCTTGCTGAAGCGGTTATTACCAATAACATTGGATTAATCCACTTAACGTTTAAACGTTACAATGAAGCTTACGATGCGTTCAAGAAGTCGAATACTATTGTTCCAAGCTACTTCACTCCAGACTTCAATATGGCCCAGCTGTATATTGAGTTCAATGAAAATGCAAAGGCACTTGATCTTCTAAAGAAACTTGAAGCAAAAAATAACGAAGATATCGATCTTCTCTACTCTCTTGCGTTGATCCATTTCAGAATGAACGACATGGATAAGTCGTACCAATATATTTCGAGAATTCATAGCGATTACCTGAACCGTGCAGACATCGTAGGTCTATATGCCTACAACCTGATGAAAAAAAATCGACTGGTCGAAGCTAAAGGTATTCTGGAAAAAAGGCTTTATGCCCCGGAGTACAATAAAAGAAACGAAATGATTTTGGATGAAGTGAATCAAAAGATAAAAGATATGCCGAAAGTTGAAACCTCGGTGCCGACGAAGAAATAATTTCTCTCTCATATTAATCTCAAATCTAGAGCACATGTTCTAGTGAATTATGTCTAAAGGAGTACGTATGCATCTTATTGAACTTTTTAAGCAAGGTGGATTTATTATGTGGCCGTTATTGGTCTTCTCGGTGGCGATCTGGATTATTACAATCCATAAGATCCTGGCCCTGACGAAGTTTAATAAAGAGGCCAAGCACTATCTCAATGAAGCAACCCGTATCGTGCAGTCACAAAAACTACACGAAATGGAATTCTTATACAAAAACTGTCCTGAAGTTATCGCTAAAGCTCACTATGCTATTTTTGATGAGGCACTTTCACGTGAGGATTACGAACAAAGACTTCACAGACGCCTTGATGAAACCAACACAGAACTAAAAAAGAATATGTGGATGTTGGGTACAATCGCTTCAGCTGCACCATTCGTAGGACTATTCGGTACAGTTTGGGGGATCATGGAATCGTTTAAGCAAATCGGTTCATCTGGTAAGGCCGGGTTCTCGGTTGTTGCCGGATCAATTTCAGAAGCGCTTATCGCAACAGGTGCCGGGATCTTGGTTGCAGTTATCGCGGTTATTTTCTACAACTACTTAAACGTAAAAGTCTCTGGTATCGCCAAAGAATTTAAAAATAATCTTGGCGATATGGCAGATCAGTTTAATACACTTAAGCGCTAATTAACTCTGTACCCTTGTTGATGCTGGAAAAAACTAATTGTTCAGGAGCTAATATATGTCAATGAAAATAAGTAACGATGACGATGATTCAGAAATTGTAGCAGAGATCAATATGACTCCGTTGATCGACGTAATGCTTGTTCTTCTGATTGTCTTCATGGTCTCTTCAACGGCCGCCCTTGAATCGGGAATGGACATTGAACTACCAAAGACTGCACTAACAAATGAGAAAAAAGAAGCTGAGATCCTGGTGATCTCGCTTGGTAAAGATGGCAACGTTGCTGTTCAAGGTAAAAAAGTTGCCGCAGCTGATATCACTAGAAAGATCGCCAGTGAATTAAAAACTCTTAAAACAGACTCGGTCATTTTAGAGGGAGACACTGGAGCAAACCTTGGTCGTGCAGTTGAGTTAATGGACATGGCGAAAGTCGCAGGTGCAAAAAACTTCTCGATTGCTGCTGAAGAAGGAAAGAAAAACTAGTTGATAGACTAATAAATCGTGGGTGCGTTTATGATACCAACACTAAGACCGATAAAAGTTAACGAGCATCGTGGCAAAGTTGCAGCGAAGTTAGTGCTACCGGCAAGACATTATCACAAAGATAAGTCCGATCATGATTTCATTAAAAAAGCGATCATGGCCAGTCTCTTTCTTCACGCCGCTCTTCTAGTTATTAAAACTTCCAGTCACGTGGAAAAACCAGTTGAAAAAGAAAAACTGGCAGCTATCAAGATGAACTTTATTACGCCTCCAGAGTCGTATAAAAGAGAAAAGAAGTTAGCTGAAAAAATAGAGGCCGCAAAAGTTGCAACCATGACTGATCCTGGTGTGAAAGTCGTGACAACAAATGAAGCAGGAAAAACCGGAGACCCAAATCAGGCACTGGACCAAAAAGTTCAGAAGTCTAAAGCAGGTTCGGCGAAAAAAGGACCTCTATCGAGTCCTAACGTTGCCGGGGCCACTGGTTTAGGTGATTCAGCTGCTAAAGGATATGAGTTCAAAGGAAAAGGACTGAAGGCACTAATGGGAAATAGTGCGACCATGACAATTGCTGCTGGTGCTGGGACTGAGGGAAGTCGCGGATTAACAAGTGGAACTGGGATTGGAAATAAAGGTTCTAACTTGACTGGTGACTACCGCGCCCCTGCCGGAATCGGCGATGGCTCTGGACATCTTTTAGGTAAAGACGCTGTCGGAAACTACGACCGCTCTACGACTACACGCGGACTTGCTAATAAAAAAGGTATTGATACAGCTTTCGTGCAAGCGGATACAGTCGTTATGGGATCGATTGAACCGGAACTTCTAAGAAAGATTTTACAAGAATATCTTCCGCAATTTAAATTTTGTTACCAACAGGAGCTTCAAGAGCACTCAGAAAAAATTAAAGGGATTGTCGACCTGAATTTTAGAATCGAGGGTGATGGAAAGGTTTCTACGGTTAACATTAAAACGGCGCAGACACAGTTCTCACCTAAAGGTGTATCGTGTATGTCAAATATTTTGCGAATCATCGACTTTCCTAAACCTAAAGGTGGTGGTCTGGTCGACGTAAGACAGCCACTGAATTTCTTCTCTGAAAGTACTAAGATCTAATACGAGGCCCGCTTTAAGCGGGCCTTTCTTTTCACCTATTTCCACTACATATAAGGCACCCAAATCATCTGTAAAACTAATCACTTAAAGGCAAATACTTCCTTGAGATTTACTTATATTAATATTCCGAAAAGTTTCTAAAAGCTTTCCGAAATAGCTTTCATGAAATTAGTCATACTTTTATTTATAACACTTTTATCTTTGAACTCTTGCTCACAAAAAGCAGGTGTAAAAGGAAATTTTAAACTGATCATGGGTCGCGCAGCTATAAGTGTGCCGATGAGTGGTGGTGCTTATGTGGAAACAGAAGACACTGCTACAAATGCTAAAACCCTTATTAAGCTTGATGCTGATTATTCTGCCGTCATTCCTACCGGTAGTTACAATTTATTATTTGTGACATTCGCCGGCCCTTCACTTAACAGCGGAACAATGTATTGCGGACAAGTTCCCAATGCAAACCTTTTATCTGCGACTGCTTCTATTACCGTTAATATTTCAGCGGCCGCTTGTACACAAAGTCTTTATTCAACATTAATTACAAAAATAATTGGAAACTCAAATTCAAATTGGGATTCAGCAAAATTTGATCAAGGGAAATGGGGTCTGTAGTATGAAAAAATTAATTAACTTTTATAAGCGATTAAGTTTCTTTCAAGGTGCCGTCGTTGCGACATCACTCACCTCTGTTGTCGGCATTGCTGCTTCCGTTACGGGACTGCATACATTTAATCCTGGCGCGACGATTTCGTCATCACAGATGAATGACAATTTTACTATTTTAAAAAATGCTATTGAATCAACCAGCTCTCAACAATACGTGGGCACATACAATGCCAATAGCGGAATCTACCCTGTTGCAGCAGCCAGTGCTGGTGATTATTACATCGTTTCAACGGCAGGAACGATTAGTAGTATTGCCTATAATGTCGGAGACTGGATTATCTATAACGGTTCTTCTTGGAGTAAAATTCCTTCTTCTGCCACTATCACTTCTGTTTTTGGAAGAACCGGTGCGATTGCTGCTACTGAAGGTGACTACACTCTCAATCAACTCTTTGATGTTGACTTAACAACAGCACCTACTTTTGGTGACTATTTAAGATATGACGGAACACAT
>JBEIPV010000151.1:0-6356 GCA_040376855.1 Bacteriovorax sp. | reverse complement strand
CTTCTCTTTTGCAGAATACTACGATCCAAGTCATATGGGCTATGGGGTTCTGAGAGTTATTAATGAAGACCGTATTGAAGGTGGAACAGGTTTTGGAACTCACGGACACAAAGATATGGAAATTATCTCATATGTAATTGATGGAGCTCTTGAGCATAAAGATTCAATGGGAACAAGTGCGGTCATCATGCCAGGTGAAGTTCAAAGAATGAGTGCTGGAACTGGTGTGAGACATTCGGAGCAAAATCATTTGAAAGATAAAAAAACTCACTTCTTACAAATTTGGATTGTCCCGGAAAAACAAGGAGTGGCCCCTGGATATGAGCAGAAGTCATTCTCGAACGATTTTGGATGTAGTGACATGATTCTCGTTGCTTCAAGAAGTGGGAAGAATGGATCAATTACCATTAACCAAGACGTCGATATGTATGTGGCCAAAGCACAGGACGCTGGAGAGAAAGTCTTAAAAACTTATAAACACCGTCACACATGGGTTCAGGTTATTAAAGGTGAGGTTAAAGTTGAAGGTGCTACTCTTACAAATGGAGATGGCGCTGCGATTGATGATGTAGAGACTATGAAGCTTCAGTGGAGTAAAGACTCTGAATTCATCGTCTTTGATTTGCCATAGGATAAAGATGAAAACGAAAATTAAAAATATTAGTCATGCCTTAAAAGATGTTCATAAGCGCTTCCTTGAACGGGAGCGCATTCAGGCGGAGCAGTACTTCGAAAGAAAGATTGCTCCTTTTGAATTTCTTTTAATGCTGACACAGGATAAAAACTTTGCATGGCTGCAACCATTCTCAGCTTTGATTGCTGAAATTGATGCCTTTGCAGACGAAGCAGAGACTATTTCAAAATCCGATGTCGTTTGTATTAAAGATCAAATCGATTTTTTATTAAAAGATTCATCGTCTAATATTGTGAAGAGATACAATCATCACCTAAGTACGGATGCTGATTTCATCATGTTTCACTCTGCTTTAAAAAAAGAACTAACTATAAATGAATCGCTATCGAGGTAATAAATGATCACAGGAAAGAGAAAGGATAATTTAACAGCAGAGATCAACGTTAGATCGCACCAGTTAATTTCAGGGCTGCTTGAAAAACTTGGTGGAAACGATGAAGGGCTTAATCCTCATGAGCTTGTAGAGGCTGCACTTGCTGCATGTACAATTTTAACGGCACAATTGTATGCTAACAGAAAAGGTATCAAGCTTGAGTCTACAGATGTTGTGGTGAAAATAGTAGCAGAAGGAGCAGATTCTGTTATTGATCTCGAAGTTAATTTTAAAGGTGAGCTATCAGAGGAAGAAAAAATAAAATTGTCTGAGATTATAGAAAAATGCCCAATTCGCAAACTACTTCAAAGCAATATTAAAATTAATACAAAAGGTGCCAGCACACTTGTGGTATAGCAGTGTAGCTACCACAAGTCTGCTGGCACCTTTTAGATTTTTATAGTTTTGTGATATTACACTGAGTGTTTAGTTCAAAAGGTATAATTGTTTTATAAGGAACTAATTGCAGGATAAGGGCCGGAGTATCGCCACCAAAAGCAGGTTGAAGTGCACTGTATGTTTGCATTACAATTGTATTGTTAGAAACTCTAAATTCGTGGTCCATATCTGAGTTGAAGCTTTTAGGTTTTAATTTATAACCAAATTTGAGAATTTCAGTATACTCAGTTTGTCCTAAAATTGATGGACCACCTCTATCTGAAAATGGAAAATGCGCTTCTTCGTATTCTTCATCAATGATGACCTGGCCGGCCTTTTTAACTACTATATTTCTGCTTCCAAATAGAGAATTTTTTCCTTCGATAAGAACTTCATAATTTCCATTTTTACAATTGGTAATTCTGTAGTCGTAAAAATTTTTAGCAAATACATTGAAAGAAGACAGGGTCAAGAGAAGTGCAATAATTTTTTTCATAATTATATTCCATCGTTGATTGTTTGAGGATGAATAGCACTGAATTAGTTTAAATCATAGGGGGATGTAATTTTTATAGCTGGGAATAGGGGGTTAGTGTTGAAGTTCAGGTGTCCAGAATTGAATGATTTTTTCGATTCTTCCATTCTCATGCATTTCCTTGGCCTTTTTATCAAAAATTATCAAGAGCTCCTGACGGGGAGATTTTTTACTAACCATTAAATGAAAAGCTGATCTTGTAAAAACCGCGGGGAGTTCAACAATCTTGGTATCCAGTTGATTGCGTTTCGCAGTTGAGCGAATGAGAAAACCTAAATCAATAATCAAGTCACATCTACGGCTGGCCAACATGCCAACTTTCATTTTTATACTTCGACCATATTCAATTTTTTTTACTTTTCCTACGAGATAAGTTTTTGCCCAACCGCTACCAAGGTACTCACATAGAGTGAAATTTTTCAAATCGTTTATCGATTTTATATTCGTTAGTGCTTTCATTTGCGGATGATCTGCATAGGTGAAGGGGCGATAAGCATCGTAAAAAGCTGGAACTTTGCTCGCATTTGAATAAGATAAACGCTCTGGAGTTACGACAGCAACCATCGCATCTGCCTCTCCCTTTTTTACCATTTCCTGTGCCCTTATCCATGGGCGACCTATCAGTTTAAGTTTTTGATCACTTTCTTCTTCAAAGATTTCTGACATTATGTTTGGCGTAACTCCTATTGCATGAATTTTGTCTTTTGAAAGAAAAGATACAGGCTCATAGTCATCCATAAAGACAATGGTGGCAGTGCTTGCAAAGGCCTTATGATTGAAAGTAAATAATAGTAAGAGATAGACAATTTTCATAATTCATTATTAATTGGAAACATTTATAATACATCAAATTTTTTTCTCAATTTAGTTGGCACTACTAATTCGGCATACAAAACTTTATGGAACCTTTTAGATATTTAGCTAATGACTTGTGTTGGAAAAGAGCTTTTTGTGAAAACTTAATCAAGACTGACGCTTTGAGTTTATCAAAACAGAATTGACCACAAAAATTGAGCAAGATACCGTTTCTCACAACAAAAAAACGTGGAGAACAACATGAAAAAAATCATCACAATCGTTACTATTCTTGCTTCTGTTTCAGCATTCGCTGGATTTACAAAAAGCTACAGAGGCCAACTTTCTCAGGACCGTAGATTTCACTGCACATTTACAAATAATTCAGGTTCAGACTTAGAAATTATTAGAGTTCGTTTTAATGCTATTAGGTACGGTGGGCAGAATGATCACAGCGTATCATTCAGCCAGTCAGTTGGAAGAGTGCTTTACTCTGGAGAGACTACAACAGTAACTCTTCAAGGTACAAATGCACGCGTTCTATCAGGTGAATCTTGCCTTTTTGTTGCTGCTAGATAATAGCCAACATTGTTAGTCGATAAGAAGGCCTCGTGTAAACGAGGCCTTTTTTATAATGCCAATTGTTTGTATTCAAGTAATCGCTCTTCACATCTAGCTCTTCCTGATAAAAATTCTTTCATTGTGCCCATATCATCTTTATCGTCTTCAATTGTTGCATTTAAAGTCTATTTGGAATAGAAACAATGTCAGTTTTTTAAGAGGTGCATTATAATTGAGAGCGTGTAGGTTACAAAATGCACAACACTATCTTTACGGATTCTAATTTTTCTAACGCTATTATTTCTATTAATGGTACTATTTTTAGAATTCACCTATTTAAAATTTTGAGGTCATGTGAAGACATTTTTCGTTACATTACTTTTTCTTACGAATTTTAGCGCTCATGCTCAAACGCTAAAAGTTGCTTTTGGAAATGTAAGACCACCATATATTATCGAAGAAAGAGGCCTGCTCACAGGCATTGAACTGGATGTGGTTAAAGAGGCCTTATTACTAAGTGGATATAAGATTGAGCACGTCCAACTTCCAACAAAGAGATTAGGTCTAGCGATCCCAAAGATGGGATTTGATATTGTTGTTGGGGTAGATACTCAAGACCCAAGATATTATTACTCTGATGAGTATATCGAGTTTAAGAATTATGCGGTTGCAAAGTCGTCCCGAAACGTAAAACTTATGGGTATTGAAAATTTAAAAAATTATACTGTTGGTGCGTGGCCATTGGCCTGGCAGCAGTGTGGAGCGAAGTACAAAGCTCTTTTTTCTCCGAACAAAGAGGGTATCTTTCCTGAAGGATATTTTGAACCCGTAACAGCAGAAAGCCAAAATAAAATGTTCTGGATGGACCGTATTGATGTGTCAGTCTTGAATAAGATGACTTTCACTTACTATAAAAATTTCCTCAAAAAAACTTTAAACACTACTGCGGACGTTGTGTATTACGATATTTTTCCAGACAAAGTGAAATACTTTGTAGCCTTTAAGGATGAAAAAATGCGTGATAACTTCAATAATGGGCTGGCCCAGCTGAGAAGAAGCAAACGTTATAACCGCATTTTTGATTCTTATATAAGGTAACGACATGCTGAAATTATTAATAATAAATATCTTTTGTGCATCACTGGCCTTTGCCAATGTGAAGGACCCCACTCAAGTCGGCGGTATTTTTTACAAAAAAATTATTCAAACTAAAGATGTAATTGCAGATGTTCTTCCGCCGCCGGCCTATATTATTGAGTCATATCTGACGACTCTCATTCTTGTTGATGAATTGGATTTTGCCTTAACGGATAAAAATATCGATACGCAAGAAGCAAAAAAAATAAATGATATCATTGAATACCTACGTCAACTTAAAGAAGGTGTAAGTGGAAGAGATCGTGTTGAAGGCTATTTTGAGAGGATTAGTCTGTGGCAAAAAGAGCTTAAATCTTCAGATGAAAATGAAGCTAAGATAAGAAAGCTTATGTTTGAAACAGCTTTTTCACATGCTCAGAATTTTTATAACATCACTGATAGCAAACTTATTCCTGCTGTTAAAAGTGGTAATCTTGAAGTTGCTAAAAAAGTGCGTACTGAGCTTCGAGAAGCTTACAATGGACATCGCAAGGCCAATGATGAAATTATCCTGATTGCGAAAAAGGATATTGCTGATTCGGAAGAGCAGTTGAAGATTAAAAAGTTGAATTTTGATTTGAATTTGCGTGGCCCAATATATAATAGAATCATCCTGATGAAGGATTTAATCTCAGATATTCTTCCTCCAACATGTTTTACGATTGAATCTTATTTACTTTCAAGAGAAATGGTCTTTGAAATTGAAACAGCTGGATCTAAAAAAACTTTTGAGCAATTAAAAGAGCAGTCTCAATTGCTGGAAAAGAATTATCTTGATCGTTATGAATATTGGAAAACAAATTTAGAATCTAAAAAACTAAAAGACATTCTTTTAGGGAAATCTCTTGTTTCAGGAAAGAAATTTTATAAAATTCGCAATGAAGAATTGCTACCGGCGCTGGAGAGAGGAGATCTTTTAGTCAGTAAGAAAATACTAAGAGAGAAAGTGGCTTCAGTGTTCAATGAGCATCATTTAGAAATTAATAAGCTCGTGGCAGAAGCTGACTCTGAGTATATACAATTAGAAATGGACATTCTTGCCGTTCGTAAAAAACAAAAATAATCAGCAATAAATTTGTGACAATATCATTTTTTGTCCTTCTTAAGGATGACATGCCTCTAAAATTTCCATGTGATAATTTCTTAAAAATTTTATTACAGGAATACAAGGAGTGTGTTTGTGAAGATTGTTTTATTCGCTTTTTTAGTTTTGATTTTAGCTTCGTGTGGAGACGATAGTTCTTCAACACAGTCCGGAAATGGGCAGGGGACTGACCAACAAACATCTATCTGTACGAATTGCCGCATTTTCGCTACGGCCGCTGTTTACAATGGAAATCTTGGCGGAATTAGTGGTGCTGATCAAAAGTGTGCGAATGATACTAATAATCCAAAAGACGGTGGTCTTTTTAAGGCAGTTATTGTTGGTAGCACAAGAAGGGCCTGTACATCTGCCTATTGTGGATCATCTGGAATTAACGAAAATTTGAATTGGGTTATGAAGGCCAATACAACTTATTCTGACTTAAATGGAAACGCTCTTTTTAGCACTAATGCTTCTGCGATACCGGAATTCCCAGTATTTTTTAATGCTCAAATTCTTACTACGGATAAAATTTGGACAGGATTAGAAGTGGCCGATAATGACGGATTTACAGCAGCTGGAGCTTGGCTTACGGGTGAAACTTGTGATGACTGGCAAGATTCAGACGCGCCAGGTGGAAGATATGGCGAAAACATGATCACTCAACCAGGTCGTGATTATTTAGGCTTTGCTTATATGACAGAAGCTTGCACGAATACAAATTCTCTTTACTGTGTAGAACAATAATAGTCTCCAGCAGACTTGTGGTAGCTACACTGCTCTACCACAAGTCTGCTGG
>JBEIPV010000124.1:0-8328 GCA_040376855.1 Bacteriovorax sp. | reverse complement strand
ATTGTGTGAAGGGCCTTTGGTTCAAAAGCAGCGTTAAGATCCAGAGTGTAAAGCCACTCAATATAAGACGTCATTTCTTCAAAAATAAAAACAAGAGATAACGACAATGTCATTAGACAAGCAGCAAGAACCAGAACTGATGTAAGTTCACGCGAAGAGGCTACATCCCCTTTCTTGCGGAATTCCTCAATCCTATGGTCGGAGGGGTCTTCGGTCTTTTCCCCGTCGTCTTGTTCGTCGGCCATTCTTTTGCCCTTTTACTACCGCAATCCTTGCAATAGTCTTTTTAAATTAAGATAAAAACTGGAACCAATCCCCTAATCTGTCTGAGTAAATCCTGAAACAAGTTGCAAAGAACTCGTCAGATCCAACTGCAAATACTAAAAGTCCCAAACCAATGTTAACCGCGAAACTTACCGCGATAACGTTCATTTGAGGAACAGCACGGGAAACAATTCCCATTACTGCATTGATAATTAAGTTAACAAAAATCATCGGTGTCGCCAGCATGATTGAAGAGATGAAAATGGATTTAAACATAATCATGAAAAAATCAATCGAGTGCGCCATCTTTCCGATGTTATAAACGTGAATCGTAGAAAATGAAGAGATCACTCCTTTGAACATTGGAAGAAGAGCTCCCGATGAAATGATCATCATAAGAACTGTCCACTCAATTAGTTTTTCAAAGGGACCAACTTGTCCACCGGCCTGAGGGTCAAAGTAACTTAAAGCGTTCAGACCAATCTGTTGAGTCATCAATGCCCCTGTAGAAACAAAGATACTCATTAATGCTTTAACAAAAAATCCAATCACTAGACCAACAACCGTATTAAAGATTGTCAGGTACCAGAAACTTTCAGGGCCAACGTGGTTAATGTCCATGATCAATTGATCCTGGATCATCGGGAAAAAAGCAAAAGTTAACATTAGAGTTGTAAGAACTTTTACAACTACCGGGATCGCGACGTTTTCAAACAGAGGCAATTGAAAAATAATTGCCAGCCAGCGACTGAATGCCAGCCAGAAGGCCGTAATCATTGTCATATCTGTAATCTGTATTGTTAACATCTTTTTTATTCTCTAATTATTTTTCAGCTATAATATTTGGAATCTGCAAAATCAAATCTTTTGTAAATGTCGTAAGTGAATCCGACATCCATGGCCCAAAGAAAATAAGTGCAGCAACGATAACGATAATTTTTGGAATAAAACTTAACGTCTGCTCGTTGATCTGAGTTACTGCTTGAAAAAGAGAAACCAAGATACCCACGACTAGAGCACCGATCAACATCGGAGCTGAAACCATAAGTGCCACTTTGATGGCCTGGTGAGATATGTCTGTAAAAGAATCAAATTGCATAATCTACCTTATTGGTTGAACGATCTTAAGATCGAACCTGTTACAAGCTGCCATCCGTCTACTAAAACAAAAAGTAAGAGCTTAAATGGAAGTGATACAACGACCGGAGGTAACATCATCATCCCCATCGCCATAAGCACAGAAGCTACAACCATATCTAGAATTAGAAATGGGATGTAGAGCAGGAACCCAATCTGGAAAGAAGTTTTTAATTCAGAAATAATAAATGCCGGAATCAGGTAGTGAATAGGCACATCATCAATTGTCGCCGGAGCTGCTTTTGCAGTTACGTCGTAGAATAATCCGATGTCTGCTTTTCTTACCTGCTTTTGCATGAAAGATCTTAAACCTAAAACGATTTCATCAATCGCTACAGTTGTCGTGATTTGTTTTGCCATGTATGGCTGGATGGCCTTGTTGTAAATTCTCTCTCCAGTTGGTTGCATAACAAACAGAGACAAGAAAAGTGAGAACCCAACTAATAACTGGTTAGGTGGCATGTTCTGAGTACCGATCGCCTGTCTCATGAAAGATAGAACGATCAAGATTCTTGTAAAGCTTGTACAAAGAATCAGAATTGATGGTGCAAGAGTGATGACAGTGAAAAGTAGTAGAACCTCAATTGAGTCTACTAAGTTTGCACCCTGGCCGAAGTTAATCGACATCCCTGGAAGGGCCACGTTATTGGCTCCCGGAGTGGCCTGAGCAAATGCCAGTGCCGGAAGAACTAAAGGCACTATTACTAGTGCCAATAATTTTAATAATTTTTTAAATCGAGCATCCATGCTCTCACCAATCCTATTAAAGTTGTTTTAAATTTTTTACTTTATTCTTAATCGTGTCAGAAAATCTTACTTGATCCTGGACTGGTGTTTTTTCAATCGAAGCTAGTGCATTCGTTGAAGTCTTTTTTCCTGCATTCTTTGCAGGAACAGAATCATTTAACATATCGTCTAGAGAGTCCATTTCGAAATCATCGTCTTCACCGTATGAATTTCTCGTGTCCATGTCTTTTAACTTAAATTGCTTTTCAGTTTTGTTAGCTGAATAAAGGTTTGTATCAAAGTTTGATCCTGTGATTTCTTCTTCACCAGTTTTGATCAATCCTGCTACATCTCTGATTTCTGAAACTAAAGTCATTCCAGCTTCAGTGTTTGAGATCAGGAAAACTTGTTTGTGCGCTTTAATCATAATTAGTGATTTCTTTGGTGCAATGTGAGTTGTGCTTAAAACTTCAACTAACTTAGTACTGTTTAAAAATCCTAGTTTCCCTTTTTTAATGATCCCTTTTTTAAACAGAGTAAGAACTCCGTAAAATCCCGCGATCATAACAGCTAAGAAAGCAACGAACTTGCCAACATATCCCATGATTGAGAAGTTTGACTTTGTTTCGCTCATTGCCTGTTCTCCAGTACTTTGAGCGTTGTTTGCTGATTTAGATACGCTTGATTGAGTCAGATTGACTCTATCGGTATCACCTTGGTCTGCTATTTTGGCCTCGGCCTTCTCTTCTGCGTGCTTTTGTTCTGCTAATTTATCCTGCTTTTGAACTAGTGATGATAAATAACTTTCATCTAACTTTTCTGCTTCTGCATTATTAGCTGTTGTATCTAAAACAATCGCTTTCTCAGTAACTCCAGGAGCTCTTGAAGCAGTCGTTTCAACGGCTTTTTTCTCAGCATTCAGTCTTGGATAGTTAACGTCAATTGAGCCTTCTTTAAGCGTGATAGCAACGTCTGATTCTCTGCCTTTAAGTGAGTATGGAAGAGCGACATTGATGGCAACTGTTTCTTCCCCTGTCATAGTGGCAGAAATCGTTGATCCATTAACCTTTTTATTGATCTTAGAGCCTAACCCAGAGTTCGGAATAGTAATGCTTAGAGTTTTATCGTTAACCGAAATCCTTGGATTATCGTTAATGATTCCAGCATGCTTAATCGACAATCTTGCCTCTGACCCCTTCGCGTTTTGTAGATCCGCACCCTTAATGGTTACGTCTGCCGCTGAAAGATCAAGTGAAGTTATGGCCGCTAATAAAAGTACTAATGTTTTCAATGCTCAATCCTTGAAGAAAATAAAAGTCAAAATTATTTTAAAGTTTCAATACGTTCAATCGGGCTGATGATATCTGTTAAACGAATTCCAAATTTTTCGTTAACAACTACTACTTCACCTTTTGCAACTAGCTTGCCGTTTACCAGGATCTCAAGCGGCTCACCGGCCAGTTTATCAAGTTCTAAAACCGAACCTTGACCCAACTGTAGTAAATCTTTCACGATGATCTGAGTTCTTCCCAGTTCAACTGAAACTTTAAGCGGGATATCTAAAATAAAATCCAGGTTCTGGACTTTAAGTTTATTAAGGGAGTCGTCCCCCGCTTTTACTGAATCTGCCATTCTATCAACTGTAACCTTATTCATATCCTCTCCTCTCTAACTCGTTTTAAAATCTTATTCGTCTTCTGCGCCATCATAAGCAACCGGACTGTCTACATGGGTAATCTGCACAGCACGACTTCCCTTGTAAGTACCCATTAAGCATTTCATTTTATCCACGCCTTCGATGGCCACAGTCACTTCCCCAGATGCATCCTGATTAAGTGGGATAACATCCCCTGGCTCTAGAGTAAGTAAATCACCCAGAGTCATTTCAGTTTCTCCAAGACGAACAACCACAGTCGCTTTTGTATTCTTGATGTGTTCATTCATGGCCTGAGTCCAGATTGAATCCGCCATCTCGTTGTCTGTCTGGAAGCTAGAAGATAGTTTTTGCTTAATTGGTTCAATCGTAGAGTATGGAACTACGATCATGATTGTTCCTGAAGCCGATTCGAATTCTACTTCAAGAGTTGTTGCGATAATAACGTCAGAAGGAGGAACAACCCCAACGAACTGCGGGTTGATTTCCGTTCTTAAATACTGAGCGTCGATTCTGTGAACCGGTGCCCATGCTTCTTCAAGATCGTTGATCGCCATATCCATGATCTTTCTCATGAATGATAGTTCGATCATCGTAAATTCTTTTCCTTCAATTTTTGTGAATGGTCTATCTGTTCCACCGAAGTATGAATCGATAATCGCGTAAGCAAGTTTTGATTCAAATACCAGTAGTGCTGGTCCTCTTAGTTCGTTGTATCTCATAATACACATACACGATGGGATCGGAAGTGTGTTTACGAATTCACCAAACTTTAAAAGGTCAGTTGAAATGATTGAGATAGTAGAAATCTTTCTAAGGGAGTTAGAAAGAGAAACACGAAAGCTTCTGATGAATCTTTCATAGATAATTTCAAGGATGGGCATTCTTCCGCGGATTACACGGTCTTGATTGGTTAGATCGTAGGTCTGAATATTTTCATCAGAATCATCTGATGATCCACCACCAGTGTCACCGCCACCTGCAAACGAATCAGTTCCACCGTCGTTTACTGCGTTTAATAGTGCATCTACTTCATCTTGACTTAAAACTTGTGCCATAATTCTCCCCTCCTGGGATTCTTAAAGCTCGTGTGCCACACTGACCTCATGTCAGCAAGCGCGAAAAACAACAAAACTAGTTAATTTGAAAACCTACATAATAGATATCTTCAAGGTGGCCATCAATCATAAAATTGTTGATTGCTGTCTTGATTTCTTCTTTTAAATAATCTTTTCCTTCACGCTTTAGTAACTCTTCAGGCTTTTTTGCATTCAACATACTGATGATGGCATCACTGATTTGAGGTTTGCGTGAATCAACTTCTTCTTTTTTAGTGTCTTTTGTAAATTTTAATACCAATGAAATACGAATGTATCTCTTAGGTCCTTCACCTTGAGCAAGGTTTGCTGTGAATGGATCAATTGGATACATCAATCCATCAGTTTTAACTGATGAGGCAGCTCCCGCTGCAGGTGCAGCTCCACCATGCTCTCCTGCTGGCGCTCCAGCAGCTTCTCCGCCGCCTTCAGCTCCGTGTTCACCACCAGCAAGCTGCTGTTGCATTACATCTGCAGCAGTAGTGACTGAGTTTAATTTTTTGTGATTTTGAAATTGAAAAAAACCAATCGCACAAACAGCAAGAGTGTTCACTAATACTAGAACGACTAATAAAGGATTTTTTCCAGATGTTGCAGCTGATCCTTCCTGATCATCCGTCTTTTTTTCTTCGGCCAACTCTTCACCTTCCATGGTTTATTGGGTACCTGTCAAAAATTATACATAGGAAGGCAATTTGGTTCAAGTGATGTTACGTAAAAATGGAAATTTATTCCGCTTTTGGGCAAATCACCTAGTTATCTGGGATGTTTTGACAGTTGAGACTTTGACATGGGAAAAAATTACCTGACTGAACTCGTTAATTATAACGAATCTTTCCACGGCTTCCCTGGTTTGAACTTTGGAACAACACGGGCACGGATTCTGATGCGCTCACCGGTTGATGGATTAACTCCCAAACGTGAGGCCTTTCTTGATTTGGTAAAAGTTCCGAAACCAACCAGGGTTACGTCTTCACCTTTTTTCACAGTTCTCTTTATAGTATCTAACATGACATCAATAAATTGATTGGCCTGCTTTTTCGTCATCGTCGATAGATCGCGGTCTTTTAAAAGAACTTCAATCAACTCTTTACGATTCACGACTCAGCTCCGATATCTTCTAATTGAACCAACTCTTCTTCAAGTGCAATTCTTAGTGCTTCTTTAATAGACTTTAAAATCATCGCCGCATTGTCTGGCTGATTCGCATTTTCTAAAAGTGATCTCATCAACACTGGAGACAAGTTTTTATAAAACTCATCAAAGTTTACCAGGCTCACTTCAAAATCAAGCTGCTCGAAAGCATTTCCTAAATCTGTCTCTAAATCAAAAAATCCCTGAATAAGATCAAAAAGATTTTCTTTTAAGAGAACTCTCTTTAAGTCCTTAATAAAAATTCTTTTTAATTCGTCCTGATCTTTAATGATGAACTTGTGCTCAACAAAGTCTTTTAAGGTAAGAAGTTCACTCGCCTCGTTTGTACGATACGTGCGCTTCATTCTTAGTCCCAGAGATCCGTAAGATCCTTCCATAAAATACTCATATTGTTTGATGTGTAGTTAAAAAAAAGGGCCGCGGCTAGCGACCCTTTAAAGATATTATAATCAGACTTTCTGAAAAGACAAATTTCGTAGAGAAAACTAAAGCTTAACTTTTCCACGTTTTGTTAATTCGTCTACTAAACTAACAAAGTAATCAGCTGGGTAAGCACCACGAACTGGAACTCCGTTAAGTAGGAACCCTGGAGTTCCTTGCATTCCAAATTCACCAGCTTCTTTCATATCAGCAGCGATTCTGTTTTTTACAGCATCAGAGTTAAGGTCTTTTTTAACTTTCGCAAGATCAGCACCAACTTTTTTTGTAGCTGCATCTAAGAAAGCTGCTCCATTTTTAAGTTTGGCTTGGTTTAAGAAAATTTCGTCGTGGAATGCGAAAGCTTTTTTCTCATCCTGAAGACGGATAGCTTCATAGTATTGAGCAGCTGGCATTGCTTGCTCATGGAAGCTTAATGGAAGGTGCTTGAATACAAAACGAATCTTCCCTGGGTATTTTTTCATAAGATCCATAACTGTCTGGTAACCACGAGAACAGAATGGGCATTCAAAGTCAGAGTATTCAACAAGTGTAAGAGGAGCATCTTTTGGTCCACGGATAGACTCATCAGATCTGATTTCTGCTACAAGCGGCTTATCAAAAGACTCTTCAAGTTTTTTCTTTTCATCTTCTTCACGTTGCTTCCCCATAGCTTCTTGAGCATTTTTAGCAGCATTTTGAAGTGCAGTGATGAATTCCGCTGGATGTTTTTCAATTGCTTCAGTTAAAATTTTTGGGTCTTCTTTTAAAATTTTAGCCATCTGTTGTTTCATTTTGTCATCAGAAGTACAGCTTGCTAGAAGCAATGTACCTAAAAATAGCACGAGCAATTTTGAAAATTTCATATCCATCCTTTGTTGGTAACCTTAGTAACATTTTTTTAATCCCACCATTTTCTCAAATTTTGGAGATTTTTCAAAGGATTAATACAAAAAGAATTTAAAAACTGTTTATGTCAGGTTTTTTTGAACATGATCGAGATATTTATTGATCTTGCGGCAGTCACCGCGCAGATAATAGTAGCCGATTAAATGCACTCGATTATGATAATTTCCCTTTAGGAAAGAGCGCATGGTTGCAAAAACGGCAAAGGCCGGCGTCGCCACCTTCGAGTACATATGCACTCCGAGAAGTAAGTATAAAAACAAATGTAAGGTTACGAAGAAATAGACGGCAATATCTGCAATCATGAACTGCTCATTCAAAAAGTACGTCGCCTGCTCATTATTGGCCAGGAATCTCCTCGCCAGATCGGCGACCTGGTCACGGAACTCTAAATTGAGCGCAACAATTCCTGTTGATGACATCAAAGCAAAGATGGCGATGATAAAAAGGTAGTTAAAGAAAAAGTTTTTTTCGAAGTTAGGTTTATGGATACGCGTAAAATGATTCGGGATATTTATATTGCCAAGCTTGCCTGTAATCCCGGCCTCATCCACTTTAGAAAAAAAGAAAACTGAAAACGAAGTCAAAAGTTTTAGATCAGAGAAAAAATCAGGTGAATAAAAGTTATTCTTATTGCTGATTTTGTCCTCACAATACTCTCCAATCACCTTAAAAGGACGGATCATGATAGACGACAGGTAATACCCCAATCCAAAAACAAAGACCCCTGACAAAGAAATCCAGAGAACTTCATCATATAAAGATGAATAAATAAAATCGATAAAAGCATCTTTAAAATCCAGCGCACCTGGAAAACCGTGAGAAACAAAAAAGATCAGGTCGATACGGATTAAAAGATAAGTAAACAGGAGAACTGAGATCGTACATAAAACTGAAACACCAAGGAACTTCAGCCCCATACCGATTTTAAACATTTCCTCATCATCGCTAAGGAATTTAGTTGCTCTATCT